>DASVLM010000105.1:0-10104 GCA_036384875.1 Noviherbaspirillum sp. | reverse complement strand
TTGACACCGAATTCAGCGATCTTCTTTTCGATCTCGGCGATGGTCATCTGGTCGACGTCGCGCAGGATCGGCACCACCAGGCCGCGCGGCGAACCGACCGCGATACCGATGTCGAAGTAGCCGTGGTAGACGATGTCGTTGCCATCAACCGAAGCGTTCAGGATCGGGTACTTCTTCAGCGCGTGGACAGCGGCCTTCACGAAGAAGGACATGAAACCGAGCTTGACGCCGTGTTCCTTCTCGAACTTGTCCTTGTACTTGTTGCGCAGGTCCATGACCGGTTGCATGTTCACTTCGTTGAACGTGGTCAGGATCGCATTGGTTGCCTGGGATTGCAGCAGGCGCTCGGCGATACGTGCACGCAGGCGGCTCATCGGCACGCGCTCTTCCGGACGGTTCGCGAGGTTGTTCAGGTTGACCGATGCAGCGACCTGTTGCAGCGCCGGCTTGGCAGCGGCGGCAGGAGCAGGAGCAACTGCGGGCGCGGGCTTGCTCAGGGCATTGATGACATCGCCCTTGGTGACGCGGCCGTCCTTGCCGGTGCCTGCAACCTGGTCGGCGCTCATGCTGTTGTCTGCCAGCATCTTGGCAGCGGCAGGCATCGCGATGCTGCTCGAGGCAGCAGCCGGGGCGGCGGCCTGAGCTGCAGCGGGAGCCGGCGCAGGAGCGGCAGCCGGGGCGGCGACGGCACCAGCCTTGGCTTCGGTATCGATCTTGGCAATGATTTCGCCGGAGACGACAGTGCTGCCGTCGCCCTTGATCACTTCAACGATCACGCCTGCATCCGGTGCCGGCAGTTCGAGCACGACTTTGTCGGTCTCGATATCGATCAGGTTTTCGTCGCGGGCAACTGCCTCGCCGACCTTCTTGTGCCATTGCAACAGGGTCGCTTCGGCGACGGATTCCGACAGCTGCGGAACTTTCACTTCAAGAATTGCCATGTAACTCTCCGTTTCGGGTTGTTCGTGCGGCGCGCCAGCTTCTAGCGCGCCGTCGGGTCTTTACTTAGTCAGGATGAAGCCTTTGAGCTTCGAGAATGCCGTATCGATCAGCGCCTTCTGCTGCGCATAGTGCTTGTCGTAGTAACCGACAGCGGGCGATGCGCTGGCCGGACGGCCGGCATAGGCGAGCTTCTGGCCCTCTTCGAGATTTTCGAAGATGTTGTGCTGGATCTGGAACCAGGCGCCCTGGTTCTGAGGCTCATCCTGTACCCAGACGAGCTCGGCAAGGTTGGGGAATTTCTTCAGTTCAGCAGCGAGAGCCTTGTGCGGGAACGGATACAGCTGTTCGACACGGATGATCGCCGTGTCGGAAACAGCACGTTCCTTGCGTGCGTTGACGAGGTCGTAGTAGACCTTGCCCGAGCACGCCAGCACGCGCTTGACTTTCTTGGCATCGATCTTCTCGTCCACTTCGCCGATGACAGTCTGGAAGGAGCCCTTGGCGAGCTCGGACAGCGGCGAACCGGCATCCTTGTTACGCAGCAGCGACTTCGGCGTCATGATGACCAGCGGCTTGCGGAACAGGCGGATCATCTGGCGGCGCAGCAGGTGGAAGATCTGCGCAGCGGTCGTCGGCTGCACGACCTGCATGTTATTGTCGGCGCACAGCTGCAGATAGCGCTCCAGGCGCGCAGACGAGTGTTCCGGACCCTGGCCTTCATAGCCGTGCGGCAGCATCATCACGAGACCCGATGCACGGCCCCACTTCACTTCGCCGGAGCTGATGAACTGGTCGATCACGACTTGCGCGCCGTTGGCGAAGTCGCCGAATTGCGCTTCCCAGATGGTGAGTGCATTCGGTTCGGCCGTGGAGTAACCGTACTCGAAACCAAGCACAGCTTCTTCGGACAGTACGGAGTCGATGACCTTGAACGGCGCCTGGCCTTCGGAAACGTTCTGCAGCGGGACGTAGGAACCGGCATCCCAGCGTTCGCGGTTCTGGTCGTGCAGCACGGCGTGACGGTGCACGAAAGTGCCGCGGCCTGCGTCCTGGCCGGTAAGGCGAACGGCATAGCCGGACGCAACCAGCGAAGCGTATGCGAGGTGTTCACCCATGCCCCAGTCGAGATTCAACTCGCCGCGTCCCATGGCAGCACGGTCGGCAAGAACCTTTTCGACCAGCGGGTGCGGCTTGAAGTTGTCCGGCACCTTGGTGATGCGCTCTGCCAGACGCTTCAGCTCAGCCAGCGGCACTGCTGTGTCGGCGGCGTCCGTCCACTTGCGATTCAGGAACGGCATCCAGTCGACGGCGTACTTGCTCTTGAAGTTCGTGATGACAGGATCGACGGTATGCTTGCCGGCGTCCATCGCATCGCGATAGGCCTTGACCATGGCATCGCCCTCATCGGCGGCAATGGCACCTTGTGCAGCCAGCTTGTCAGCATACAGCTTGCGCGTACCCGGATGCTTGCCGATCTTCTTGTACATCAGCGGCTGCGTCAGCGCCGGGGTATCTTGCTCGTTGTGGCCCAGTTTGCGGAAGCAGACGATGTCGACCACGACGTCTTTCTTGAACTCCATGCGGAAGTCGAGTGCGAGCTGGGTCGCGAATACGACAGCTTCCGGATCGTCGCCGTTGACGTGGAACACCGGCGCTTCGATCATCTTGACGACGTCGGAGCAGTACAGCGTGGAGCGGCTGTCGCGCGGATCGGACGTAGTGAAGCCAATTTGGTTGTTGATGACGATGTGAACTGTGCCGCCCGTACCATAGCCACGGGTTTGCGCCAGGTTCAGGGTTTCCATCACAACGCCTTGGCCCGCGAATGCGGCATCGCCATGCACGAGGATAGGCATGACCTGCAAGCCGTCCTTGTCGCCGCGACGGTCCATGCGGGCCTTGGCGGAACCTTCGACCACCGGATTGACGATTTCGAGGTGGGACGGATTGAACGCGAGCGACAAGTGGACGGGGCCGCCTGCGGTGGAAATATCGGACGAGAATCCTTGGTGATATTTCACGTCGCCTGCCGGCAGGTCGTCGGCGTGCTTGCCTTCGAACTCAGCGAACAGTTCCTGCGGCATCTTGCCGAGGGTATTGACCAGCACGTTGAGACGGCCGCGGTGTGCCATGCCGATCACGATTTCCTGCACGCCCTTGGAGCCGGCACGCTGGATGGCTTCGTCCAGCGATGCGATGAAGCTTTCGCCGCCTTCGAGGGAGAAGCGTTTCTGGCCGACGTAGCGGGTATGGAGATAACGTTCTAGGCCTTCGGCCGCGGTCAGGCGGTCGAGGATGTGTTTCTTCATGTCCACCGAGAAATTCGGCGTGGAACGCACCGACTCGAGGCGCTCTTGAATCCAGCGCTTCTGCGTCGGATCGGTGACGTACATGAATTCGGCGCCGATGGAACGGCAATACGTGTCGCGCAGCGACTGCAGCAGGTCGCGCAGCGATGCCGTTTCACCACCAAAGTAGGTATTACTGATATTGAACACGATGTCCATATCAGCATCGGAGAAGCCGTAGAAACTCGGCTCCAGTTCGGGAATATTCGGACGCTCCTGGCGCTGCAGCGGGTCAAGATTGGCCCAACGATTGCCGAGGAAGCGGTACGCGGCGATCAGTTGTGTTACGGCGACGCGCTTGCGCCCCATTTCCACATCAGCGGTCGCGGTGACAGTGCGGATAGGACCTTGCTTGGCGCGCTCTGCGAACGAGGCAATGACGGGAGCATGAGCTACATCGGGCTTGCTCGAACCATCGACTGCAGGCACATGCTGCATGGCATCGAAATATGCACGCCAGTTGTCGGGCACGGAGCCGGGATTGTTGAGGTACGCCTCGTACAGTTCTTCGACGTACGGCGCGTTGCCTCCAAACAAATAGGAGTTGGAGAAGTACTGCTGCATCATCTTGCTCACCTTTCTTCGCGTTTCGCGAGATTAGCGGGTTATTCAACCTTCCGCGACACGGCCTGACCGGTTAGCGGATTGCACATCAAGTTGTGGGGAAGGGCTACGTGACCTGAGGTGTTACCAAAAAATTGGAAGCACTAGGATAGCATATTAATCGATGCCAACAAAAAAGCGAGCCGGGGCTCGCTTTTTTGTCTGGCTTGTCAGCTTCGCTTGCCGATCGGAGGCACATCGCGTGCGGTAGCGCCGACATACAGCTGGCGCGGACGGCCGATCTTCTGTTCCGGATCGGAAATCATCTCGTTCCACTGAGCGATCCAGCCGACGGTACGCGCCATCGCAAAGATACCGGTGAACAGCGACACCGGAATGCCGAGCGCGCGCTGGACGATGCCGGAGTAGAAGTCGACGTTCGGATAGAGCTTGCGCTGGACGAAGTAATCGTCTTCCAGTGCAATCTTTTCCAGCGCCATGGCCAGCTTGAACAGCGGGTCGTCGTGCAGGCCCAGTTCATTGAGCACTTCGTGGCAGGTTTCACGCATCAGCTTGGCGCGCGGATCGTAGTTCTTGTAGACGCGGTGACCGAAGCCCATCAGCTTGACGTTGGAGTTCTTGTCCTTGACCTTGGCGATGAATTCGCCGATGCGTTCGACGCCGCCGTCACGCTGGATGTCTTCCAGCATGTTCAGTGCAGCTTCATTTGCGCCGCCGTGCGCCGGGCCCCACAGGCAGGCGATACCGGCAGCGATACAGGCGAACGGATTGGCACCGGACGAACCAGCCAGGCGAACGGTCGAGGTCGACGCATTCTGTTCGTGGTCTGCGTGCAGGATGAGGATGCGGTCGAGTGCGCGAACCAGCACGTCGTTGACCTTGTACTCTTCGCAAGGCGTGGAGAACATCATGCGCATGAAGTTCGCCGAGTACGACAGATCGTTGCGCGGGTAAACAAACGGCTGGCCGATGGAATACTTGTATGCCATGGCAACCAGCGTCGGCAGCTTCGCAATCAGGCGGATAGCGGAAACTTCACGATGGTGCGGATCATTGATGTCCAGCGAATCGTGGTAGAACGACGACAGCGCGCCAACGGTGCCGACCAGTACTGCCATCGGGTGTGCGTCGCGACGGAAACCACGGAAGAAGAACTGCATCTGCTCGTGAACCATGGTGTGGTTCGTAACAGTGCTGACGAACTTCTTTTTCTGCTCGGCGGTCGGCAGTTCGCCGTTCCACAACAGGTAGCAGGTTTCCAGGAAGTCGCAGTTCACTGCCAGTTGCTCGATCGGATAGCCGCGGTACAGCAATTGGCCTTTGTCGCCGTCAATGTAGGTAATCGTCGAGTTGCAAGCTGCGGTCGACATGAAGCCCGGATCGTAGGTGAACTTGCCGGTTGCGCCATACAGCTTGCGGATGTCGACGACGTCCGGGCCGATGGAACCCTTGTAGATGGGAAGTTCGAGCGACGGAGTACCGTCGGAGAACGACAGGGTTGCTTTGGTGTCAGAGTTGGTCATGGGGCTCTTCCTTCAAAAGGTGAGTCTGGCTATTGTAGAAAAATTAAAGCAAAACCGTTGCCAAGTTCAGGCAGTGCGCAATCGCGCCAGCAACTGATGTATGTGGGGCAAATCCACGTCTCCTTCCGGTTCCTTGCGCGCCAACAGCAAATCCATCAATTCATTGTCTGCAAGATCCATCAGGCGGGAAAACGCGTCAACCTCCTCATCCGTCAAACCTGCTTCGTGCGCATCAAGGAAGCGAGTAATGATGAGATCGTTCTCAAGCAGTCCCCTGCGTGCACGCCAGCGCAGACGTGCGCGTTTGACAGGATCGGCTTGATGAGTAATCGACATATTCCCTCGCTCTTGTTTCATCTGCCCTGCTCCACCGCAATGGGCAGCAAGGCACATGAAACAAGGCGGAAGCCGTTATGCTTCCGCCCTTGCATGACACTTACACTGCGCGGCGAACCATCAGTTCCTTGATCTTGCCGATGGCACGAGTCGGGTTCAGACCCTTCGGGCACACATCGACGCAGTTCATGATGGTATGGCAGCGGAACAGGCGATACGGATCCTCGAGGTTGTCGAGGCGTTCGTTGGTCGCCAGGTCGCGGCTGTCCGCGATGAAACGGTAGGCTTGCAGCAAACCGGCCGGGCCGACGAACTTGTCCGGGTTCCACCAGAACGACGGGCAGGACGTCGAGCAGCATGCACACAGGATGCACTCGTACAGGCCGTCGAGTTCTTCACGCTCTGCCGGCGATTGGAGACGCTCCTTCTCCGGCGGAATCGTGTCGTTCACGAGGTAAGGCTTGATCGAGTGGTATTGCTTGAAGAACTGCGTCATGTCGACGATCAGGTCGCGGATGACCGGCAGGCCGGGCAGCGGACGCAGAACGATCGGTTCCGTCAGTTCATTCAGGTTGGTGGTGCAGGCCAGGCCGTTCTTGCCGTTGATGTTCATGGCATCGGAACCGCACACGCCTTCACGGCAGGAGCGGCGCAGTGTCAGCGAATCATCGACGTCGGCCTTGATGCGCTGGAGCGCGTCCAGCAGCATCTTGTCGGTATCTTGCAGGGTCACCGTCAGATCCTGCATGTACGGCTTGGCATCCTTGTCCGGGTCGTAGCGGTAGATTTGGAATTTAAGGGTACGAGGCATGTTCTGACCTTAGAAAGTACGTGCTTTGGGCTTGAAGGTTTCAACGGTCAACGGCTTGGTGATGACCGGCTTGTAGTCGAGGCGATTGCCCTCGGAGTACCACAGGGAGTGCTTCATCCAGTTCTCGTCGTCGCGCTTCTCGTAATCGCGATGCGCATGGGCGCCGCGTGATTCCTTGCGTGCGGCAGCGGAAACGATGGTGGCTTTTGCAGTCTCGATCAGGTTGTCCAACTCGAGCGCCTCGACGCGGGCGGTGTTGAACACCTTCGACTTATCCTTGAACGCAACATGCTTGCGGCGCTCGTCCAGTTCCAGGATTTTCTTGACGCCGGTCTGCAGCAGTTCATCGGTACGGAACACGCCGCAGTATTGCTGCATCGTGGAGCGAATCGAATTTGCCACGTCCTGCACGCGCTCGGAGCCGGTGCTGGACTCGAGACGCGCCAGGCGGGACAGCGCCAGATCGGCAGCATCCGCGGGCAGCGGCTTGTGACTCTTCTGCTTCAGGTTGGAAGCGACGATGTGGTTGCCGGCCGCGCGGCCGAATACCACGAGGTCGAGCAGCGAGTTGGTGCCGAGACGGTTTGCGCCGTGCACGGAAACGCAGGAGCATTCGCCGATCGCGTACATGCCGTTGACAACTTCGTTCGGGCTGCCATTCTTCGGCGCCACGACCTGGCCGTGGATGTTGGTCGGGATGCCGCCCATCTGGTAGTGAATCGTCGGCACGACCGGGATCGGCTCCTTGGTCGCATCGACGTTCGCAAACTTGTGGCCGATCTCGAGGATCGAGGGCAGGCGCTTGCGGATGGTATCGGCGCCGATGTGGCGCAGGTCGAGCAGCACGTGATCCTTGTTCGGACCGCAGCCGCGACCTTCCTTGATTTCCTGGTCCATCGAGCGCGATACAAAGTCGCGCGGAGCCAGGTCCTTCAGCGTCGGCGCGTAGCGCTCCATGAAACGCTCGCCGTTCGAGTTGATCAGGATGCCGCCCTCACCGCGCACGCCTTCGGTAATCAGCACGCCGGCACCGGACACACCGGTCGGGTGGAATTGCCAGAACTCCATGTCTTCCAGCGGCAGGCCGGAACGCGCCGCCATGCCAAGGCCGTCGCCGGTGTTGATGAACGCGTTGGTCGAAGCAGCGAAGATGCGGCCTGCGCCACCCGTTGCGAACACCGTGGTCTTGGCTTCGAGGATCATCACATCGCCGGTTTCCATTTCCAGCGCGACGACACCCAGGATATCGCCTTCCTGATCGCGAATCAGGTCGATCGCCATCCATTCGACGAAGAAGTGCGTACGAGCGCGAACGTTGCGCTGGTAAAGCGTGTGCAGCAGTGCGTGGCCGGTACGGTCTGCGGCGGCGCAGGCGCGCTGCACCGGCTTCTCGCCGAAGTTTGCGGTATGGCCGCCAAACGGACGCTGGTAAATCGTGCCATCGGGATTGCGGTCGAACGGCATGCCGAAATGCTCAAGCTCGTACACAACCTTCGGCGCCTCGCGGCACATGAATTCGATGGCGTCCTGGTCACCGAGGTAGTCCGAACCCTTGACGGTGTCGAACATGTGCCAGTACCAGTTGTCCTCGGTCATGTTGCCGAGGGAAGCGCCGATGCCGCCCTGCGCCGCAACGGTGTGCGAACGGGTCGGGAAAACCTTGGAAAGAACTGCGACGTTCAGACCCGCTTCCGCCAATTGCAGGGATGCGCGCATGCCGGAACCGCCGGCGCCGACGATCACCGCATCAAAGCGGCGTACAGGAATGGATTGTTTGATTGCTGCCACGTTTAAGCTCTCCAGATAATCTGCGCCGCCCAACCAGCGCAACCGACCAGCCATACGATGCTGGCGACTTGCAATGCGAGACGCCATGCGAGCGGTTTGACGTAGTCCATCAGAATTTCACGCATGCCGACCCAGGCGTGGTAGAACAGCGCCATGAAAGCAACAAAGGTCGCGATCTTGAACCATTGCTGGGCAAACAAGCCGGCCCAGCCTTCATAGGTGAAATTCGATCCGGAAAGGAAGGATACGAGAAGGATGATGGTGTACAAACCCATCACCACGGCGGTTACGCGTTGCGCGAGCCAATCCCTCAGGCCGTAATGGGCGCCGACGACGAGGCGCTTCGGTCCGATATTGTTGTTTTCCATTTTCAGAATACTCCGAACAGTTTCAATCCGATCAGTGCAGCCAGCGGAAGGCTGATGGCGAAGACGGTAACTGCGGTCTTGCGGCCGCTATCCTTGTCTACTCCAACGTGCACGTCCATAAGGAGGTGGCGAATGCCAGCCATTACGTGGTGCAAATACGCCCAGCACAGCGCGAGGATGACCAGCTTGACGAACCAGTTGGAAGTGAAAGACTTGAATACTGCGAAGGAGATTTCGGAGGTGAGGCTCTTGTCGAGCAGGTAGAGGACGAAGGGAAGCAGGAAGAACATCATCAGCCCGCTAAGACGATGCAGGATGGAGACGACACCCGCTAGCGGCAGACGGTAATGCACTGTCTGCGCAAAACTCATGACCCCGATTTGTGGCCGATTTTTCTTTACGGCTTCAGACATAACTTAACTCCCAGAGCGTAATAATCCCGTAATTTTCGCCTATTTTTGTGCAGTACACCAATAGTTATTAGTGCGCTACGGCATTTCACCTGCAGTCAATTGCGGATGACCGCAATTGCACGACGTCATTCCACATCCAGATCAACTCAATTCGTTCTGGTAGTGATGGTGATCAGTCAGGTAAAGCCCGCGCCGCACTTCCACGGGCTTGTCGCCATACGTGAAAGACACGCGCTCCACACTCAACAGGGGTGACGCCACGGAAACGTTCAGCAATTCGGCGGTATCCTGGTCCGCACTCACTGCGCGGATCTTTTCCGTCGCGCGGATCATGCGCGTGCCGAACTCGGTTTCGAACAGCCCGTACATCGGCCCCTTGTACTCAGCCAACCGCTCAGCAGTCAGCCCTTTGAAAATCACGCCCGGCAGCCACAATTCCTCGACAATGGTCGGCGCGCCGTCGAACGCCTGCACCCGCTTGATGAAAATCACCGAGTCACCCGACTTGATGTCCAGCAGGCGCGCCACTTCGGCCGGCGCCCGCACACGTTTCACCTCAAGGATCTTGTTGTCCGCTGAATGCGGCTCGCCGGCATCCGGCATCAGCCGCAGAAAGCGGAATTGCGCACGCGCCTCATGGTGCGTTGCAACGAAAGTGCCCTTCCCCTGGCGGCGCACCACGAGATTCTCTGCAGCGAGTTCATCGATCGCCTTGCGCACCGTCCCCTGGCTGACCTTGAAACGGTTCGCGAGTTCGACTTCACTGGGAATCAGCTCGCCCGGCTTCCATTCGCCGGACTGCAGGCTCTGCGTAATGAGCGCCTTGATCTGCTGGTAAAGGGGACTGAAGGTAGGAGAAGTTCCGGAAACGGAAGTGCCCGCCCCTGCGCCTGGGGCGCCATTGATGGTGAGGTTGGTCGGGACGGAACTCATAGCCTCCGATTTCACCACAAAACCTCGCTTGCCGTCTAGCAAAAACTTCTAGGTGATATGTCTTATATAAGATATAAG
>DASVLM010000104.1:0-4340 GCA_036384875.1 Noviherbaspirillum sp. | reverse complement strand
ATCCTTCCTACAAGAGCCTGATCCAGTACGACCCGAAAGCCGCCAATGCCTTGCTCGATAAAGCCGGCTACAAGAAGGGCGCGGACGGCTGGCGCACCATGCCTGACGGCCAGCCTTTGGCGATCAAGTTTACCGCTCGCGCCGATGGCACGGGCATGCAGCAGCTGGAGATGTGGAAGAAGACTTTCGATTCCATCGGCATCCGCATGATCGGTGACCGTCTTCCGTTCCCCGAACTGATAAAAGCCGAAAAGCAATGCAAGATCATGGCGCGCACCAGCGCGTGGATCGCCGACTACCCGGACGGCGACAACTTCATGCAGCTGTTCTACGGCCCCAACATCGGCCAGAACAACAATGGCTGCGTCGCGATTCCCGAGTACGACAAGTTGTATGCCGAGACGCAGAAGATGCCGCCCGGCCCCGAACGCGATGCGCTGTATCACAAGATGGCACGCATCATGGAAGTGTATTCAGCGCAGCGCATCGGCTTTGCGCGCTACCGCAACATGCTGGCGCAGCCGCGCGTGATCGGCTTCAAGAAGCATCCCATCCTGCATGCGGAATGGATGCACATCGATATCGAGAAGCGCAAGTAACACCGGCAAGCTCGCATCACCAGGAAACTAGAAGTACGACATGAAGAAGTACGAGATGAAGAAGTACGACGTGAGGAATTGCATGAAGCAGAAAACGATCATCCGGCCGCTCGGCGCCACGCTTTTGGTCTTTGCCCTGGGGCAGGCATTCGCTGCCGCGCCGGAGCGCCCGCTGATCCCGGTGGCGACAGCGGAAGAGGTCACGCCGCTGTGCGACAAGGGTTTGGCCGACTTGCGCCAGCGCGTTGTCGATCTGGAGAAAAAGCCCTTGCCCAAGCCTGGCGACGCGAAGAAGGTGTTCGCCGAATGGAACGATTTGCAGATCGCCATCGAAGACTTGCAGGGGCCGGTGGAGATCTGGAACAACATGTCGCCAGACAAAGCAGTGCGCACGAAGTCGGAGGCTTGCCTGGTCGAGATCAGCAAGTTCGGTACCGACCTGTTCCAGAGCGAGAAGCTCTACAAGCGCTTCAAGGTGGTGAAGCCGGGTGACGCTGTCGAGAAGAAGGTGCGCCAGGATGCACTCGAAAACTTCGAAGACACCGGCGTGGCACTGTCGCCGGCCAAGCGCGCGAAGATGAAGGACTTGCTCAACCAGCTGGAACTGCTGAGACAGGAATTCGCCCGCAATATCCGCGACAACAACACCAGGCTGGCTTTCACGCCGGAGGAAGTGAAGGGCTTGCCGGCGGATTACCTTGCCCGCGCCAAGCGCGATGCAAACGGCAATTACTTGCTCGGCTTCGAATATCCCGAGTTCAATCCCTTCATGGAATATTCGGATAGCGACGAGGCACGCAAGCGCTACCAGATCGCCTTCGCCAGCCGCGGCGGCAAGCGCAACCTCGATATCCTGAAGCAGGCAATGGCGTTGCGGCTGGAGATTGCGCATCTCTACAAGCTGCCGAGTTATGCGCATTTCGTGATTCGCCGCCGGATGGCATTGACGCCGGAAGCGGTGAATCATTTCCTCGGTGAAGTGAAGGACACGGTGACGTCAGTCGAGAAGAAGGAACTCGACGAACTGGCGCAGTTCAAGGCAGCAAAGCTGGGCATACCGCTGGCCGATGCAAAGATCGAACGCTGGAACGTCTCCTACTGGCAGCAGAAGCTCAAGCAGGAGCGCTACAGCATCGACCAGAACGAACTGCGCAAGTATTTCCCGACCGAGGCATCCATTGCCTGGGCACTGGCGATTTCGGGCGATTTGTACGGTGTGGAATTCAAGCGCGTTGAGGTGCCGACCTGGCATGAGGAAGTGCGTTACTACGACGTCATCGACAGCGCCACCAAGGAGCGCATCTCCGGCATCTACCTCGACCTGTTCCCGCGCGAGGGAAAGTACAGCCATGCGGCCGCTTTCCCGGTGCGCGGCGTGAGCATGGTGGCGCATCGCACGCCGATTTCGGTGCTGGTGACCAACTTCGATCGCACCGGCCTGAACGGCGACGAACTCGAAACCCTGGTGCATGAATTCGGCCATGTGCTGCACGGCGTGTTGTCGCAAACGCGCTATGTGATGCAGGCCGGCACCAGCGTCGAGCGCGACTTCGTGGAAGCGCCGTCGCAGATGTATGAGGAATGGGCGCGCCGCAAGGAATCGCTGCAGATGATCTCCTCCTTCTGCAAGGAGCCGTGCCCGACCATCAGCGATGACATGGTGACCCGGTTGACGGCGGCGCACAACTACGGCCGCGGCATCCGCTATGCGCGCCAGCTGCTGTACGCCAGCTACGACATGAACCTGCACAAGGAAACGGTGGGCGATCCGCAGCAGATCTGGGAACAGATGGAAAGCGCGACGCCGCTCGGCCACGTGCCGGGCAGTGAATTCCCCAGCCAGTTCGGTCACCTGATGGGCGGTTATGCGGCTGGCTACTACGGTTACATGTGGTCGGAAGTCATCGCGCTGGACATGCTCTCGCGCTACCACGGCAAGTTGATGGACCCGCAAGTCGGCCATAGGTATCGCAAGACCATCCTTTCGCGCGGCAGCGAGATGAAGGGCAAGGACCTGGTGAAGGCATTCCTCGGCCGTCCGCCGAGCAGCAAGGCCTTCTTCGATGAAATCCTGGGCAAGCGCCTGCACTGAGCGTTGCCACCGAACCGGAGACTATCGACATGACCGCATTCATATTGCGCCGCCTCTGGCAGATGCTGCCCACCATGCTCGGCGTGGTGGTGCTCGTCTTCATCCTGTTCAACTGGGTCGGCGGCGACCCGGCCTATATCCTGGCCGGCAAGATGTCGAATCCGGAACAGATTGCCAACATCCGCCGGCAGCTCGGCATCGACCAGCCTTACTACGTGCAGTTGTGGATCTTCATCAAGCAGATCGTCACCTTCGACTTCGGCGCCAGCTGGAGCACGGGCGAGACGGTGTCGCATGTGATCCTGACGCGTCTTGGCCCATCGCTCACGGTGCTGATCCCGCTCACCATCCTCGAAACCTTTATCGCAGTGGCGCTGGCATTGGCGGTCGCCTTCGTGCGCGGTTCGCTCACCGACCGCGCGGTGATGGTGGTCTGCACCGTCGGCATGTCGATCAGCATCCTGGTTTACATCATCGTGTTCCAGTACTACTTCGCCTATAAGCTAGGCTTCTTTCCCGTGCAGGGCTGGGGCAACAGTTTCACGGAGAACCTGTTCAAGTATTCCGCATTGCCCATCCTGATCGCACTCGCGGTCAGCATCGCGCCGGACTTGCGGCTGTTCCGTACTTTCGTGCTGGATGAAGTGAACCAGGACTATGTGCGCACTGCACGCGCCAAGGGTGCGTCCGAGCGACGCGTGGTGTGGATCCATGTGCTGCGCAATGCGTCGATCCCGATGATCACGCACGTCATGTCCAACCTGCCGTCGCTCCTGATCGGTGCCTTCCTGATTGAACGTTTCTTCTCGATTCCCGGTATCGGCCGTGAAGTCATCCTGGCGGTGGAGCGCAGCGACTTCCCGGTGATCAAGGCGATCACGGTGTATGTCGCTGCAGCGACCATGATCTTCAACCTGCTGACCGACCTGATTTATTCTGCGGTCGATCCGCGCGTCCAATTGAAGTAAGGGCAAGGCTATGGCAACCATGGAAACGAATGTCTCGCCCGGCCTGTGGGCGCTCGCGTGGCGGCGCTTGAAGTCGGACCATGTCGCGATGGGCGCGATGGCCGTCGTCGCGCTTTACCTGCTGATGCTGATGGCTTCCGCCACCGGCCTGATCGCCGCAGACTGGGATGCGGAAGTGGGCGTCAATTACGCGCCGCCGACGTTTTTCGGGCCGCAGACTGCGGAAGAGCTTGCATCCGCCGGTAGCCAGGCCGTGACGGAAGCGCCGCCGCCGGAAAACCCGCTCGATCCGCTGAAGGATATCCTGCGCGAGCTGCGCGGCCAGTCCGCTTCGTCGTCGGTTGATGTCGATATGTACGGTGTGACGGACCCACTGGCAAAGGACATGGCGGAGATCCGTGCCAAGCTCGGCAATACCGCCGGCAAGGCCGCCGCGCGCAAGGCCACACTGCCGTTCGGTGCCGACAAGTGGGGCCATGATGTAATCAAGAAAACCATCAAGGGCGCCGAGACATCGATTATCGTCGGCCTGGTCGCCGCCGTGCTGGCGACGCTCCTGGGCACCGTGTTCGGCGCCTTGTCGGGCTACTACGGCAAGTGGGTGGACGACCTCTTCAACTGGTTCTACAGCGTCTTCACCTCGGTTCCTTACCTGCTGCTCATCCTCGCAGTGGCGGCAGT
>DASVLM010000103.1:0-9672 GCA_036384875.1 Noviherbaspirillum sp. | reverse complement strand
CGACACGATCCTGGCGGTCGCGCACGCCGCTGTCCGTCAGGAGGCCGACGCCGGGCAGCTCGCCCTGCTTCCGTTCAAGAACCTCCCCCCTCTGCATTCGGAAATGGGCGTGGTCTCGCTGCGTGGCCGCAGCCATTCTCCCGTCGCGGAAGAAATGATCGAACGCCTGAAGGCGGTGGCGCTCCAGCTCTCTGTTGAAGTGGACAAACAGTTATCTGCCGCAGGGACCCCGGTCCGTCGCGTACGCCGCCGGCAATAGATCCACCACGCTATCCCAGGAATTTCCCGATGAGACAAAAAAGCCGGCGCTGGAGGCCAGCGCCGGCAAAGGGCCTTGTGTCTGCCGGAAGGATGGAGTCCAGGGAGTGTTGCATCCTCCCGGTCAGACACCAGGGGGAAGCCTGATGCCGGCGCGCGGTCAGTTCTCCACGGCGTGTGCTGTCTCTGCTGCCTGTCCTTCGCGCTCCTTGCGCTCAAGCGCCTGCAGCACCTGCTCCGGCTTGATCGGGTAATGATGGAAGCGTACGCCGATGGCGTCGTGCACCGCGTTGATGATGGCCGGGCCGATGGCGATGATCGGGTCTTCGCCCACACCCTTCGCGCCCCACGGGCCGCCCGGGTCCGGCGCGGCTTCGAGGATCACGGTATGGATGTCGGGCATGTCCATCGCCAGCGGCATCTTGTAATCGACGAAGTTGGCGTTGAGCGAGCGGCCGGTCTTCATGTCGATCTGGTAGTCCTCGTAGAGCGTGTGGCCGATGCCTTGCTGGATGCCGCCTTCGATCTGGCCGGCAGCGGCGATCGGGTGGATCACCTTGCCGATCTCGTGCACCGGAATCACCTTCTCGACCGTGACGTAGCCGGTCTCGGTATCGACCTTCACTTCCACGAAATGCGCGGCGAAGGAATACGCCTTGGTCGGATGGTAGGTAGCGGTGCCGACCAGTTGCGCAGCGGGGATGCCTTTCTTCGGCATCACGGCGTCGCGCACCGTCATGCGTTTTTCCGGCAGGCCGCGCACGGTGATCTCGCCCTGGCTGACTTCAAGGTATTCTGCCGCCACACCCATCTGTTCGGCTGCGCGCGCCAGCATCTGCCGCTTCACTTCGGTGGCCGCCATCTGCGCCGCACGCCCGCCCATGAAAGTGGTATGGCTGGCGAAGGCGCCGATGTCCCACGGCACCACATCGGTGTCGCCGTGCACCACCGATACATCCTCGAACTTCAGGCCGAGTTCTTCGGCGACGATCTGTGCCAGTGCCGTATGCGCGCCGGTGCCGAGGCCTGCGGTACCCGTCAGCAGCACTGCAGTGCCATCCTCGTTCAGCTTGACGATGGCGTTGCCCTGCTCCTTGATGCCGGGATAAGCGGAGCTGCCGTGCATTTCGCAGCCAATGCCCCAGCCGTAGCGATACGGCCCGTCGCTCTTGCGTGCATGCTGGCGCAGCGAATGCCAGTCGGTCAGCTCGATGCCCTTGCGGATGCAGGCTTCGAGGCCGTGGCCCACCAGCGGATGATTGGAGGGCGCGATGTCCCCTTGGCGCACGGCGTTCTTCAGCTTCAAGTCGGCCGGATCCATGCCGAGCTTTTCGGCGGCTTCGTCGAGTTGGATGTCGATCGCAAAATAGGTCTGCACCACGCCATAGCCGCGGAAGGCGCCGGCGATCGGGCTGTTGGTGTAGACGCAACGGCCTTCGAGGTCCACGTTCTCGCAACGGTAGAGCGATACCATCGCCGCCGTGCCGACGTTGGTCACACCGGGGCCGTGCGAGCCGTAGGCACCGGAGTTGAACACCACGCGCGCCTGTCGGGCGGTGAGGGTGCCGTCCTTCTTGAAGCCTTGCTTCAGCCAGACTTTCACCGGATGCCGCGTGCGGCCGCCGAGGAAGGTTTCTTCGCGCGTGTATTCCATGCGCACCGGGCGCTTGGTTTCCTTCGCGAGCAGCGCGGTGAGGAATTCATGCTGGAACAAGTCCTGTTTCGCGCCGAAGCCGCCGCCCATGTGGTCGACCAGCACGCGCACCTTGTGCAGCGGCAGGCCGAGCACTTCCGCCATGATGCCGCGCACCATGAAGGCGGTTTGCGTCGAAATCCACACGGTGAGGTTGCCGTTGCCGTCCCACTTGCAGGTGCAGACGTTCGGCTCCATGTAGGCCGGCGTCGGGCGGCCGCCTTCGAATTCGCCTTCGAGGATGAGGTCGGCTTCCGCAAAACCCTTCTCGACGTCGCCGCGCTTGATGACCACCGGCGGCAGCACGAGATTGCCGCCCGGTTCGCGGTCGTGGATCAACGGCGCATCGGGCCGCTGCGCGTCTTCCACGGTGAAGACGGCGGGCAGCACTTCGTATTCGACGTCGATCAGTTCCAATGCCTTCTCGGCAATCTCTTCCGACACGGCAGCCACGGCGGCCACGCCTTCGCCCCAGTAGCGCACCTTGTTATCGAGGATGTACTGGTCGCAGGTGACGGATGCGGAGCGCGGATGCGGCGAGCCGGCATGCAGCACGCGCGGCACGTTTTCATAGGTGAGCACGGCCTTCACGCCGGGCAGGGCGAGCGCCTTGCTGGTGTCGATGCGCTTGATGTTGGCGTGCGCGACATTGCAGCGCTTGATCTTGCCGAACAACATGCCGGGCATGTCCATGTCGCCGACGTACTTGGCGTTGCCGGTGACCTTGTCCAGCAGGTCCTGTCGCTTGACGCTGGTACCGATGATGGAATGCTTCATTGGGCTTCCCCTTCTTTTTGTTCGTTCAACTGGCGGGCGGTCTGTTCGATCGCCTCGAAGATCTTGGTGTAGCCGGTGCAGCGGCAGATATTGCCGGCGATGGCGAACTTGATCTCGTCGAGCGTCGGATCGGGGTTCTCGTCGAGCAGCGCCTTGGCGGCGACGATGAAGCCCGGCGTGCAGAAGCCGCATTGCGCGGCGCCGCAGCGCATGAAGTTTTCCTGCAGCAGGTGCACCGTGTCCGGCGAAGGCTGCACGCCTTCGATGGTGGTGATGGTGCAGCCATCCGCTTCGGGCGCAAGCACCAGGCAGGAATTGACCGGCTTGCCGTTCATGATGATGGTGCAGGAACCGCATTCGCCGACGTCGCAGCCTTTCTTGGTGCCGGTGAGGCCGGCGTCATGGCGCAGCGTGTCGAGCAGCGTGCGGTTCGTTTCCACGGCAAGCTCGCGCGCTTCGCCGTTGATGGTGACGGAGATGAGTTTCTTCATTGTGCTTCCTTGATGGCTTGTTCGATCGCGCGGCGGGTCAGCACGGCGACCATCTGGCGGCGGTAGGCATCGCTGCCGCGCACGTCGCTGATGGGGCGCGCTTCTTCTTTCGCTGCCTGCGCGGCATCGCAAACGGTCGGCGTGTCGAGTCGTGTGTTGCGCAGCAGGGTTTCGGCGCGGGTGGCGCGGATCGGCGTCGGCGCGACGGCGGCCAGCACGATGCGCGCATCGCTGCACACGCCGTCTTCCAGCGTGAGCGTGACGGCGACGCCGACGGTGGCCAGCTCCATCTGGATGCGGCGGCCATGCTTGATGTAGACCTTGCCGGTGTGCGGCTTCGGCGGCGGGATCATCACATGCGTGACGATTTCATCCTGCTCCAGCGAGGTGCGGCCGGGGCCGGTGAAGAAACCGTCGAGCCCGACGATGCGCACGCCCTTGGGGCCGTGCACGCGCACCCAGGCGCCGTCGGCAATCAGCGGCGGCAGCGAGTCGGCGGAAGGCGAGGCGCGGCAGATGTTGCCCACTACTGTCGCGCGGTTGCGTACCTGGATGGAAGCGAAATCGGTCACCGCCTTCGCGAGACTGGGGTAGAGCTTGCGCACGATGGGCGAGGTTTCGACCGCGCGCGTCGTCACCAGCGCGCCGATGCGCAGACCCTTTTCCTCGTCGTACACCAGGTCGTCGAGACCGGGCAGTTTCTTGATGTTCACCACGTGGTCGGGATGGCGCACGTGTTCCTTGATCTGCACCAGCAGATCGGTCCCGCCCGCGAGCACGCTGGCCTTGCCCTTGCAGTTATGCAGCAGGGCGACGGCTTCGTCGATCGTCGCGGGTTCGAAATATTCAAACTCTCTCATCTCTTTGTCCTCGTTGTGGATCGCCGTGCCGGCGGGGCGGCACAGGCGTTTGCCTGGGTTATCCGGCTGCCGGCCTTGGGGCGGACGAAGAGATGATGTGCCAGAGCGGGCTATCGATAAATAGGGTCAATTCTATTTATTGATCGTGTTACCCTATGAATATTGTTCTGCCTTGATATGCCGGAGAGTTGCCATGAAAACCCAGATCAACATGAACGTGTCCCTGCGCCAGTTGCGGGCCTTCATTGCGGTCGCCACCGAGGGACATTTCACCCGCGCGGCCGACAAGCTCAACCTGTCGCAGTCCTCGGTGAGCGCGCTGGTGCACGAGCTGGAAGAAAACCTCGGCCTGCGCCTGTTCGACCGGCATACGCGCCTCTTGCAGATCACGCAGGCGGGCGAGGAATTGCTGCCGCTGGTGAAGAAGGCGGTGGCCGATATCGACAGCATGATCGAGAACTCGGCCGAATTGCGCACGCTCGGGCGCGGGCGCGTGTCGATCGCCGCTTCGTCGGTGCAGGCCGCCTTGCTCTTGCCGCGCTTCATCCGCCAGTTCTGCGTCGAATATCCCGGCGTGAAGGTGGAGCTGCACGACGTGTCGGAACACGAAGTCTCGAAGATGGTGCGTTCCGGCGAGGTCGATTTCGGCATCGGCACCGAGGCCGACAGCAAGCTCGACCTCGCGGCGCATCCGCTGTCATCGGATGCCTTCGTGGTGGTGCTGAAGCAGGACCATCCGCTCGCACGCAAGCGCGAAGTGCGGTGGCAGGACCTGACGCCTTACCCGCTGATCGGCCCGCGTCGCGACAACCCGATCCGCGAACGCCTCGATGCCGCGCTGGCGACCGAAGGGATTTCGCTTGCGCGCATGCACGAAGTGCGGCTGCCGCTAACCATGGTCGGCATGGTGGAGGCGGGGCTGGGCATCGCCGTCATGAGTACCGCCGTGACGCGGCTGGCAATTGCGCTCGGACTGGTGACGCGCAAGCTGATCGATCCGGTGCTCAAGCGCGAAGTGTCGCTGTTGTTCCAGGCCGACCGCTCGCTGTCGCCGACCGCGCAGCGTTTTCGCGAGCTGCTGATGCGCAATCGGGCGGAGTTTGCGGAGGAGTGAACGGGAGCGCCGACACTCCCGCATCAGCGTGGACATATAGCCCCTATTAACCGCAGGGAGTGCTGCTCAGCGGCAGCGAAGGCTACGATGCGCTTGCGTTTCTAGCAAACGTCTCCGAGAAGTTGCCCGCCGGCGCAATGCCGGCGGGATTTTTTTGCCGTGATTCATCGGCTTTGGCGATGAATTCAGAGTTTTTCCTGTATTTATCCTACACTGACCGACTGGCATGCTCACTTCCAAGAAAGCCAGGCGCGAGCCGAGAACTCGCGCAGCTTTGCGACGTTGCAGGAGACAACATGAGTAGTACATCTACGGCTATCAGCCCCGTCGACGAAGTTCTTCCCGGTCCTCAATTATTCGTGCTTGGTTTGCAACATGTGCTGGTGATGTATGCCGGCGCCATCGCCGTGCCATTGATTATCGGCGGCGCATTGAAGCTGCCCAAGGAGGAAATCGCTTTCCTCATCAGCGCTGACCTGTTCTGCTGCGGACTGGTCACCATGATCCAGTGCATCGGCATCGGTAATGTCGGCATCCGCATGCCGGTGATGATGGGAGTGGCCTTTACCGCCATTGCGCCCATCATCGCGGCGGGCACCAGTGCCGGCCTCGGCATGCCGGCGGTGTTCGGCTCGGTGATTGCATCGGGTATCTTCACCTGGCTGGTCGCGCCTTACATGAGCCGGCTCGTCAAGTGGTTCCCGCCCATCGTCACCGGTTCGATGGTGCTGGTGATCGGCATTTCGCTCATGCGCGTCGGCATCAACTGGGCCGCCGGCGGGCAGCCCACGATACCGAGCCCGACCGGCCCGATACCGAATCCGAACTATGGCCTGCCGATCAACCTCGCCGTAGCGATGCTGGTGCTGCTGTCGGTGCTGCTGATCGCGCGTTACGCGAAGGGCTTCCTTGCCAATATCGCGGTGCTGTCGGGCATCATCATTGGCTTCATTGCCGCCGTCGCGCTCGACATGGTGGACTTCTCCGGCGTCGGCAAGGCGCACTGGTTCAACGTGGTCCTGCCTTTCCATTTCGGCTTGCCGTCGTTCGACATGATGACCTTCGCTTCACTGTCGGTGATCATGATCGTGATGATGATCGAATCCACCGGCCTGTTCCTCGCGCTCGGTGAAATCACCGGCAAGGAAGTGACCAATGTCGACATCGCGCGCGGCCTGCGTGCCGACGGCGTGGGCAACATCATCGGCGGCATCTTCGGCACCTTTACCTACACCTCGTATTCGCAGAACGTCGGCCTGGTGCAGATCACCGGCGTGCGCAGCCGCTGGGTGTGCGCGGCGGCTGGCGCGATCCTGATGGTGCTCGGCTGCCTGCCGAAGGTTGCTTTCCTCGCCGCTTCGATCCCGCAATTCGTGCTCGGCGGCGCGGCGCTCGTGATGTTCGGCATGGTATCCGCGGCCGGCATCAAGATGCTCACCCATGTCGATTTCAACCGCAACAACAAGAACATGTACATCGTCGCCGTCAGCCTCGCACTCGGCATGATCCCATTGCTGGCCGACCGGTTCTTCTCGCAGTTGCCGACGCTACTGGCCAAATTCCTGCAGAACGGCATCCTGCTTGCCACCTTCACCGCGATCATCCTGAACCTGATGTTCAATTCGCAGGAGAAGGAAGCGCAGTCCCACGCAGCAGCCAGGAAGGACACGGTCAAGGCCGCCTGATTCCTGCATGACGGCGAGGCCCGCTGTAACAGCGGGCGGCCGAACCGTTTTCCAGGAGTCTCCCATGAGCTTCCGCCATCTTGGCATTGCCACCCGCCTCGCGCTCGGCTTCGGCGCGGTGATTTTCCTGCTCGTCGTATCGACCGTTGTCACCCACACCAGGGCCGGGCATGTGGTCGACGCTGTCGAGCGCATGGCGAACGACAGCTATCCGCAGCTGACGCTCGCCAACAGCATCTCGGTTGAGGTGAATACGACCTCCAACCGGATGCACAGCATCCTGCTGACGAACGATCCGTCCCGCATCGCCTCGCTGGTCGCAGGCATCCGCGAATCGAGCGCGGCGATCGATCGGTACTTCACCAAGCTGGGCACCTTTGGCGGCAGTGCCGAGGAAAGGGCGTTGCTGAAGGAGGCACAAGAAGCGCGCAACCGCTTCGGACCCTTCCGCAACAAGTTCCTCAAGCTGATTGCCGACCGCGACCAGTGGCAGGCGCAGTATTTCCTGTCCAACGACATGAAAGCGCCGCTGACTGCGTATTTCATCGCCATCGACAAGCTCTTCAGCCACCACGCCAGCCAGACCGATCGCTCCAGCCGCGCCGCCGCTGCCGAGGCGCATACCTTGCGCACCCTGCTGGTGGTCGTTGCGCTGGCGGCAGGCGTGCTGGCTGCGCTCGTTGCGTTCATGGTCAGCCGCAGCATCACGCGCCCGCTGGCGGATGCGGTGCGGGTGGCGAACGGCGTCGCGCAGGGCGACCTCACGCAGGACGTCGTCGTGCAATCGCGCGACGAAACCGGCCAGCTCATGCGCGCCCTGAAGGAGATGAACGAGAGCCTGGCGTCCACGGTGGAGCAGGTGCGCCAGGGCACGGAGACGATCACCGTCGCCTCGCGCGAGATCGCCTCCGGCAATGCCGACCTTTCCGCGCGTACCGAGTCGCAGGTAGGCTCGCTGCAGGAAACCGCGTCCTCGCTGGAAGAGCTCACCTCGACAGTGCAGCAGAACGCCGCGCATGCGCGTGAAGCCAACCAGGTTGCCGCCGCGGCGTCCGGCGTGGCGAACGAAGGCGGCGCGGTGGTGGCGCAAGTGGTGGACACCATGGCCTCGATCCGCGACAGTTCGCGGCGCATCGTCGACATCATCGGTGTAATCGACGGCATTGCCTTTCAGACCAATATCCTCGCCTTGAATGCTGCAGTCGAAGCGGCGCGCGCCGGCGAGCAGGGACGCGGCTTCGCGGTGGTGGCCTCCGAAGTGCGCAACCTCGCGCAACGTTCGGCGGCGGCGGCCAAGGAAATCAAGGAACTGATCGGCGACTCGGTGCAGAAGGTCGATGCCGGCAGCGAACTGGTGGAGCGTGCCGGGCGGACCATGGAACAGGTGGTGCGCTCGGTCGGCGAAGTGGTGCAGCTCATGTCGGGCATCGCGGCGGCGAGCGATGAACAGAGCGCGGGCATCGCCGAGGTGAACAAGGCGATGTCGGAGATGGACGGACTGGCACAGCAGAATGCCGCGCTGGTGGAGCAGGCGGCAGCCGCTACCGAGAGCATGCAGTCGCAGGCGGCCGCGCTGATGCGCGCGGTGGCGGTGTTCAAGTTGAAGGGAGGCGCCATTGCTTCCGCCAAGGCGGGTGCGCCGATGGCATTGCGTGTGGTGGCGGGAAGGGAAGTTGCAGCGCGGGCATCGTCGGCGCCGGGCAGGCGCTTGCGGGCATGAGTTGACGATTGCCGCGCGCGGATCGCTGGAGGACCGTTGCGCGGCAGCCGTCAGGTGCGCTCGTATTACAAGAGCAAGCTGTTCCAGTGCGCACAATGCGCCCGGTGGTCGGCAGCTTCCTTCCCGGCACGCAGACTATCGTCATGCACGGGCGCCGGCTTCTGGCGCCGCAACAGGGCAAGCAGGGTCGCAAGCAGTTTCATCATGTCGTGCCGGGTTGGTATAAACGATATAAATAATTTATATCATATGCTGCTCTTCGCGCTGACGGAAATCAATTCCCTGCGCGAATAAAATCATTCTGCGTACCGTCTGCGCAACGCATGCCGGTACACGGCTGGTCATGGAACTGTGCCGGTTGCGTCGGCGAGGAAAACGCATCTGGCCGGATTAGAAATATCCTGTGTGCCCGCCGGCCTCATGGGCAATAATATGGGCCTTGAACAAGAGCCTGGTCCGCATCCGAAACGCGGCACACCCTCCGATGCAAATTGAATCCATCCGCCGGCGCCTGCACGAGCTGGGCGCACAGCCGGTACACGAGCAGCGCGTGCTGCGCGACTGGCTGCAGGCCCGTCCGCACGGCAAGCTGCGCCGGCGTACCGAAGACTTTTTCCCGAAGACGCTGCAAGCGGCATTGCCGGACATCGATGCCGAACTGCAGGGCATGGCCCGGCTGATTTCGTCGCACCCCACCGACGACGGCTCTGCCCGTTTGCTGGTCGGTCTGCAAGATGGCCAGACGGTGGAAAGCGTGCTGCTGCCGCGCGGCGGGGTATGCGTTTCCACGCAGGTCGGTTGCGCGGTAGGTTGCCAGTTCTGCATGACTGGCCGCAGCGGTTTGATCCGCCAGGTATCGAGCGGCGAGATCGTCGCGCAAGTCGCGCTGGCACGCTCGCTGCGGGCAGTGAACAAGGTGGTCTTCATGGGCATGGGCGAGCCGGCGCACAACCTCGACAATGTGCTGGACGCCATCGAACTGCTCGGCAACGAAGGCAATATCGGGCACAAGAACCTGGTGTTTTCCACCGTCGGCGACCCGCGCGTTTTCGAGCGGCTGCCGCAGGGCGCGGT
>DASVLM010000102.1:0-4829 GCA_036384875.1 Noviherbaspirillum sp. | reverse complement strand
AGTGCAGCTGGCGCTGGAAGCCGCAGTGGCGGAAGTGACGCAACTGACCGGCTATGAGCTGAAGCGCGTGATGCGCACCGGTACTGTCGCGAGTACCGATAACCGCAACTGGGAGCTGCTGCCGCAACGCACGCCGGAACGCCGCTTCAGCCAGAGCCGCGCGATTGCACTAGACATGGAAAGCGCCACCATCGCTGCCAACGGCTTCCGCTTCCGCGTTCCCTACGGCACATTGCTGTGCGTGTCAGACAAGCCGCTGCACGGCGAAATCAAACTGCCCGGCATGGCAAACCACTTCTACCGCGAGCGCGTCGACCAGCACTTGCGCATCGGCATACGCGCAGTCGAATTGCTGCGACGCCAGGGTGTCGACAAGCTGCACAGCCGCAAGCTGCGCAGCTTCGCGGAAGTGGCGTTTCAGTAAAGCTTCTCCCGTCCACACCGGGCGCCGCTTGTTCCGCTATGACGTTATTTCAGCACGTTGAGCACTTCATAGCAGGCGCCCATGGTGTGATAGTCGACCTTACCGGCGGGGCTCTTGTCATCGGTGATCTTGCTGTTATCATGGCCCAGGATGCGGTACCACGCGCCATGGCGATGATCGACGAAATGCAGCCAGCTGTAGCGCCATAGCTTCTCGTACCAGTTGCGGTACCGGCTCGCGTTGTCAGGCTCCGTGTTTTCATTGCGCGCCGCCAGCAGGGCCGCGGCGGCAATGCTCTCGGCCTGCACCCAGAAATACTTGTCGCTGTCGCAGATTTCGCCGTCCGGGCCGAAACCGTAGAAGATGCCGCCGTATTGCTTGTCCCATGCTTTGACCAACGCCGCATCGAAGAGCTCCGAGGCACGCGGCGCCAGCCATGCCGACGATTGCTGCAAGTGGCCGGCGTGCCGTTCCAGGATCAGCAGCAGCTTGGCCCATTCCGTCAGGTGGCCGGGCTGGTAACCCCAGGGCCGGAAGATATTCGTCTTGTCGTGGCGGTTGTATTCCCAGTCCACGCTCCAGTCTTCATGGTAATGCTCCCATATCATGCCGCCCGCAAGTGAGGCCTGGCGCATGGTGATGTTGTGTGCCAATTGCTCGGCGCGATGGAGGTAGCGCAGTTCGCCGGTGGCGTCCCATGCGGCCAGCAACGCCTCGCAGGCATGCATATTCGCGTTCTGGCCGCGATATGGATGCAGTACCGCCCAATCGCCGCTCGCTTCATCGGCATACAAGCCGTGCTGCTCTTCCCAGAAGCGCGACTCCATCAGGTCCCAGGTTTCGGCAAGATAGTCGCGCGCTTCCTCCATGCCCGCGAGCACCGCATGCGCGTAAGCGAGCAGGACGAAGGCCAGGCCGTAGCAATGGTTGGTATCGTCCGTTACGGTAGCCGTGCGATCTGGCCACTGTAGTTGCCAGGCATAGCCGCCAGTAAGGGGATTCCGATGTGCTTCGCGTAGGAAGCGCACGCCATGTCGCATTGCGTCCGCATATTGCGCATCGCCGAATTGACGATACGCCATCGCATAAGTGAAAACGAAACGCGTGCTGCTGACCAGATGACGGGTATGACAGTCGTACACCGTGCCGTCATCCTTGAAGAAATGATAGAAGCCGCCTTCAGGATCGATGCATCGAGGATGGTAGAACGCCATCGTGTGACGGATGTGGGCAAGCAGCGTGTCGCGCGAACGGAAGTCGGGAGTCATGGAAGCGGCAGTGGTCAGGTCAGGAAAGCGAGGAAGCGCGCAGCACGACTTCGGCCGGCAGGATTCGTTCGATCGGTTCGGCGCCCGGGCCGCGCAGCAGCAATTCGACGCCGGCGACACCGAGCGCCTGCTTGTCGACGCGCACCGTGGTCAATGGCGGATGGGCATGCGCCGCCGATGAAATATCGTCGAAGCCGACCACGCTGATGTCCTCGGGCACACGCAATCCCGCATCCTGGCAGGCGCGCATTGCGACCAGTGCCGTACTGTCGTTGTAGCAAAAGAGCGCATCCGGCGGATCGTCAAGCGCAAGCAAATGCCTGACAGCGTCCCTGATTGCCTGCTCGGTGTCTCCGCTTGCCGGCAGGATCACTTCCAGCTCCGGGTCCGCCAACCTCTTTGCCTCGAACAGCGCGCGGCGGAAACCGCGCATGCGTTCGCTGATGCTGTAATGCGCCAGCGAGCCGGCAAGGAAGGCGATGCGCTGCCGGCCGCCCTCAAGCAGATGGCGGGTTGCCTGGAAAGCGCCCCCGGCGTTGTCCGCATTGACCGACGAGAAGCCCGGCGCGCGCATGTCGACCAGCGCCATCGGCTTCCCGGTCGCGCGCAACGCAGCCAGCATTTCCGGCTCGAAGAAGCCGACACATAGCAGTGCGTCTAGCGCATGCAGGTGAAGTTGTTATGCCAGCGGATCGGCCGGGCCGATGGCAAGGAAGGAGGGCACCACGCTTTCCTTGCGGCAGGCCTCTTCCACGCCATGCAGGACCGGCGAATAAAAGGAGCTGCCGGCAAGCGTGTTGTGTTGGCGGTGCAGCAGGAAGGTGACCCGGCGCAGCCTGGGCTGCTTCAACCGGCCGAAGTCGTAACCGAGATCCTGCGCGGCCTTCAGGACCTGCCTGCGGGTTTCCTCCGAAAGTCCATCCTGGTTTTTCAGGGCACGCGAGATGGTGCCGATGGAAAGGCCGGTGGCTGCAGCGAGGTCTCGGAAGGTAATCGACATGGCGCTTCTGAATTGTGCATCAGGTTTTGCAATCCGAGTTGGGATGAAAGTTTAATAAACAGAAAATGGAACGCTCGATTGCTTGCCAAGCATAGGGTTCTATGGCGAACCAAGTCAATAAAGAAAACCGTGCCGGCTGCAGTTTAGATATGTTTACTAAACAAGAATGCCGACATTATCCTGCCGTTTCCTCGCCGCCCATCTTCGGCCTTTTAGTACAATCCCTACTGCCCGAATACTGACGGGTACCTTGGAATATCTATTGTCATCTGCTCCGGCAAGGACGGCCTTGCATCAACACGGAGTAACCCGGTGGGGACGACCCCGCCCTCACCCGCGCATATCCATGTCCTGGATCATCCTGTTTGTAGCCGGGCTGCTCGAAGTCGGCTGGGCAGTCGGACTTAAATACACCGCTGGATTTACCCGTCCTGTTCCGACGGCGCTGACGGTCGCCGCCATGATCGGCAGCGTGGCTCTGTTGGGTATTGCCGTGCGTACCCTGCCGCTGGGAACGGCGTATGCAGTGTGGACCGGTATCGGCACCGTCGGTACGGTGATTGCCGGCATCTTTCTCTTCAACGAGCCGGCGACTGCAATGCGTCTCGCCTGCATGTCGCTCATCGTTGCCGGAATCGCGGGCCTGAAGCTACTCACGCCGCATTGAGCGGCTCCTGCCCATGTTTGAGCTGCGGCGGCGAAGGCGGACCAATTCGCCCGCCTGCGCCGCCGGCATGTTCGTCTACACCGCCGTCCAGCCGCCGTCGATGGCAAGCGTGGCACCCGTTATCAGCGATGCCGCGCGCGAAGCCAGGAAGACCACCGGCTCGGCCACTTCATGCGTCGAACCGACACGCCCAAGCGGAATGCGATCAACCACGCTTTGCAGGAATTGCGAATCATCCAGCCATTTCTTCGTGCCGTCGGTGCGTACGAAGGTCGGCGCCACCGCATTGACGCGGATATTGCTGGACGCCCATTCGACCGCGAGGCAACGAGTCATGTGCAGCATGGCAGCCTTCGTCATGCAGTAGACCGACTCGTCGCGCAATGCAACGAGTCCGGCCTGGGACGCGATATTGACGATGGCGCCCGGACGCTGCGCCGCCATCATCCGCTTCGCCACTGCCTGCGCCGCGAAATATGCAGCCTTCACGTTCAGGTCGAACATGCTGTCGAATGCGTCCGGCGATACGTCCAGTGCGGTGGCGGGCAGGCTGTGGCCGGCATTGTTGACGAGGACGGTGACAACGCCAAGTTCCGCTTCAGCGAACGCGACAGCCTGTTCGATGGAAGCGGTGTCTTGCAGGTCCATCGGAACGGCCATCGCCTTGTGGCCCTGTGTGCGCAAGCTTGCAGCGAACGCCTCGCCCGCAGAGAGGTCGCGGCAGCCGATGGCCACGGCCGCTCCGGCCGCCGCCAGCGCGCGCACGCATTCGCTGCCGATGCCGCGCGTGGCAGCGGTCACCAACGCTACGTCGCCGTCGAGCGAGATGGTCATGCCGCCAGGCTGCGCTGCCTGTAGCGTCTTGCTTGTCGAAGATTGCTGCATGCTTCGCTCCTAGCGGTAACCATCGACGGGTTGGTATGCGCGGACGTAGTCGACCACGAATTTCTTCGGATACAACGACTGCGCACCCGCTGCCGCCGGCACGGTTTCCTTCGGCCTTTCATAGATGCCCAGCATGAATTGCATCGGGTAGCCGGGCGACTGCTTCACCGTGCGGATCAACTTGTTGTCGACGTAGAAATCGATGTGGGTCGGGGTCCATTCCGCGGCATAAACATGGAATTCGGTGATGTCGATGGGGAGCTCGATTTCCTGGAAGTCATCGACAATCCTCGGATCGCCGAACGGGTGCACGCCGACGCCGACTTTCGACGATGTTTCGGTCGTGTGCTTTCCGAAGATTTCGCAGATGCAGATTTCCGACGAATTCTCCGGCACGTCCTCGTAGCCGATCATCCACAGCGCGACATGGTTGCCCGGTACGTTGACGCCCTTGAGTCGCGTCTCGAAATAACCGTAGGTCGGCGTGTACGTGATGCGGTTTCGCTGCACCTCGCGCACTACGCTCTCGCGGTTGAACCGGTGCTGTCCCTGCATGCTGCCGAGCGGGCCGGAAAACACGCCGGT
>DASVLM010000101.1:0-5732 GCA_036384875.1 Noviherbaspirillum sp. | reverse complement strand
GCAACCAAGGCCAACCAGAACCTCGCCGCCGCCGCGGCACGCGTGAAGCAGGCGCGTGCAATCGCCGGCGTCGCCGAAGCGGACCGCATTCCGCAGGTCGGCGCGCAGTTCGGCGGCCAGCGCGGCCGTGCTTCCGATGTGTCGCTCGGCCTGCCGCAAGGCACGCCGGTGCCGACCGTCACGAGCTGGCAAGGCAAGCTCACTGCGAGCTATGAAGTCGACCTGTTCGGCCGCGTGGCGAACAACGTGAGCGCGGCGCAAGCCGATGCAGCGGCGAGCGAGGCGACTTACCGCTCGGTGCTGCTGGCGCTGCAGGCCGATGTGGCGCAAACCTACTTCCGCCTGCGTGCCGCCGATGCGGAGCTCGCCTTCCTCAACGAGACGGTGCACCTGCGCGAAGAGAACGTGCGCATCAACCAGCGCCGTTACGACCTTGGCGACCTCGGCGAGCTGGACCTCCAGCGCTCGAAAACGGAACTGTCGACCACGCGCGCGGATGCCATCGCACTGGAGCGTCAGCGCGCACAACTCGAACATGCACTCGCCGTGTTGCTCGGCAAGCCGGCGGCGGCCTTCAGCATGCAAGACAATCCGCTGCTGGCATCCGCATCGCTGCCGGCAATCCCGCCCGGCCTGCCGTCGGCCCTGCTGGAGCGCCGCCCCGACATCGCCGCCGCGCAGCGCGCGATGATCGCCGCCAACGCGCGCATCGGTGTGGCGAAGTCGGCGATGTTCCCGGCATTGCGCCTGACCGCTGCCGGCGGCGGCGAATCGGAAGACCTGGGCGACTTGTTCAAGTGGAGCAGCCGCACCTGGGTTGTCGGCGCGTTGATGTCGCTGCCGCTGATCGACGGCGGACGCAACCGCGCGGCAGTCGCGCGCAGCGAAGCGGCGCTGGAAGAATCGGTGGCCGGCTATCGCCAGAGCGTGCTCAGCGCCTTCGCGGAAGTGGAAGACAACCTCGTCGGCCTGCGCACGCTGGCAGGCCAGGCGCAGGCGATCGACGATGCGGTTGCCAGCGCACGCCGCAGCACCGATCTCGCGCACAAGCTGTATGACGCGGGACGCTCCAGCTATCTCGACGTGCTCGATGCGCAGCGCAACCTCGCCACCGTGGAACGCACGGCGGTGCAGCTGCGCGGCTCGCGTGCAACCGCCACTGTAGCCTTGATCCGCTCCCTCGGCGGAGGATGGTAATTTGCCCAGTCCATTCGATGCCTCTTGAGGGTTTTTGGCCGGCAGCGATGCCGGCCTTTTTTATTGAACGCTTGCACAAAATGCATGCCGGCATTCCCGGATTCCTCATTTCGGGAAAACAATAATTTGCTTCACCGGCATCGCAAAGCATCTCGATGCATGCGCATGCTTGCCTTTGGCTACGGTATATTGTCCAACAGCACCGAAAGCATGTTCGCTGAACGTTCGGCGACATCATCCGCAAAGCAAAGATTCCTCGACTCCTGACGCCCCGATCGTGATCAGACTCCTTCTTTTGGCCTGCGCGTACTTTGTCTCCGGCTGGCTCGGCCTGAAGATGCCCTATACGGGATCACACATCACGCTGGTCTGGCTGCCGACCGGCATCGCAGTTGCCGCCCTGCTTCGGGGTGGCATGCGAATGTGGCCGGGCGTGTATGCCGGCGCATTTTTCGTCAACCTGTCGATCGGTTCTCCCTGGGCCCTGGCAGCGGCAATCGCAGTTGGCAACACACTTGCTCCGTTTTCCACCGCGTACTTGCTCAAGCGGATCGGTTTCGACGCCGGATTCGGCAGCCGGCGCGATGTCCGCCTGTTCGCCGCCGGCGCCGGCGCCGGCATGATCGTCTCGGCATCATGCGGCGTGATCAGCCTTGTCCTCACCGGCTTCCTGCCTGCGGCGTCCATGCATTCCGCCTGGCTCTCATGGTGGATGGGCGACACCGTCGGGGTGCTGCTGGGCGCTCCCTTTCTCCTGGCAGTGAGCCGCGAGAGCGCCGCGCAATTGTGGCGCGACCGCAAGGCCGTGTTGAGCTGGTTGCTGATTGCCCTGCCCGTCGCCTGGCTCGCGTTTGTCGGGACCTACACGCAGTTCGGCCAAAACCTGCCCCTGGCGTTCCTGACACTCCCGCTGTTCGCCTGGGCCGGCCTGCGTTTCGGGAACCTGGGCGCGACATTCGCCAGCCTTACATTCTCCGTCGTCGCAGCGTGGCGCACGGCGAACGGCCATGGCACCTTTTCCATGAACGACTCCCACGCCGGCCTGTTCCTGCTGTGGAGCTACATGACGATCATCGCCCTGACCGGCTTGCTGATCACGGCCTTGCAGGCAGAACGCGCGCAGGCGGAGCGATCCTTGCGCGAGAGCGAGGAAAAGCTGCGCGGGTTGTTCGAGCTTTCTCCGTTGGGGATCGCGCTGACGGACATGAAAGGCCGCTACATCGAATTCAACAATGCGTTCCGCAACATTTGCGGCTACTCCGACACCGAACTGAACGCGCTCGACTACTGGACGCTGACGCCGAAGAAATATGCGGCCGACGAAGCGCGGCAGCTCGAATCGCTGCAGCGCATCGGCCGCTACGGCCCCTATGAGAAGGAATATGTACGCAAGGACGGCAGCCTCATCCCCTTGCGGCTGAACGGGATGCTGCTCACCCGGGGCAACGGCGAACAATACATCTGGTCCATCGTGGAAGACATCACCGACCGCAAGCGGATCGACGCCGACCTGCGGATCGCGGCAACGGCGTTCGAGGCCCAGGTGGGCATCATCGTGACGGATGCGCAGGGCGTCATATTGAAGGTCAATCGCACCATTGTCGAAGAGACCGGCTATGCGGCCGAGGAACTGATGGGCAAGACGCCGCGCGTACTCAAGTCGGGCCGGCATGACGAGGCGTTTTACGAGTCAATGTGGCAAAGCCTGGAACGCGAAGGCGTATGGCAGGGCGAAATCTGGGACCGCCGCAAGAACGGGGAGGTCTATCCGAACTGGCTCACGATCACGGCGGTGAAGGGCGACGGCGGCGAGATCACGCATTACGTCTCCACGCAGATAAACATCACCGACCGCAAGGCCGCCGAGGACGAGATCAGGTATCTTGCCTTCTACGATCCGCTGACCCGGCTTCCCAATCGCCGGCTCCTGCTTGACCGCTTGCGGCAGGCCCTGCTTCTCGCCATGCGCAGCCAGCGGCATGGCGCCCTGCTGTTCATCGATCTCGACAACTTCAAGACGCTCAATGACAGCCAGGGCCATGACAAGGGCGACCTGCTGCTGCAGGAAGTCGCGCGGCGGCTGATGTCCTGCGTGCGGGAAAGCGACACGGTGGCGCGGCTGGGCGGCGACGAATTCGTGGTGATGCTCGAAGACCTTGGCCAGAAAGTCAATGAAGCGGCGGCGCAGGCGGAAAACATCGGCAACAAGATCCTGGCGGAGCTCAGGCAGACCTGCGTGCTCGATGGCTACGAATATCACAGCACATCGAGCGTCGGCATCGCCCTGTTCCGCGATCGCGATGAAACCGTCGACGAGCTGCTGAAACAGGCGGACCTTGCGATGTACCAGGCAAAGGCCGCGGGGCGCAACACCATCCGCTTCTTCGATCCGCAGATGCAGGCGGCGGTGACGACGCACATCGCGATGGAAAGGGATTTGCGCAACGCCGTCCGCGACGACCATATCGTCCTGTACTACCAGGCGCAGATGGACCATGAGAATCGCCTGACCGGCGCCGAAGTGCTCGCGCGCTGGCAGCATCCGCAGCGCGGCATGATCATGCCGGGCGAGTTCATTCCGCTGGCGGAAGAAACCGGCCTGATCCTTCCGGTGGGCCGCCGCATTCTCGAAGGCGCATGCCGGCAACTTGCGGCGTGGGCCGCCTCGCCTGACTCCGCGCACCTGAGCCTGGCGGTGAATGTCAGCGTCCAGCAATTGCGTCAGCCGGATTTCGTGGACCAGGTGACCGGCATGCTGGAACTCACGGGCGCAAATCCTCGCAGGCTCAAACTGGAGCTGACCGAGAGCCTGCTCATGGACGACGTGGAAGACACGATTGCCAAGATGAACGCGCTCAAGGCCCGCGGCGTGGGTTTCGCGCTGGACGATTTCGGTACCGGCTATTCGTCGCTGGCTTACCTGAAGCGCCTGCCGCTCGAAAGATTGAAGATCGACCGCTCGTTTGTACGGGACGTGCTGGTCGATCCGAACGATGCCGCCATCGCCAAAACCATCGTGACGCTGGCGCACAGCCTCGGGCTGGCCGTGATCGCGGAGGGCGTGGAAACGGAACAACAGCGCGATTTCCTTGCCAGCAACGGCTGTCTTGCCTATCAAGGTTTCCTGTACAGCCGTCCGCTGCCGCTGCGGGAATTCGAGGCATTCCGGATGCAGCTTGCAGGCGTTTCCGTGGAATGACAAGAGGCGGCGGCCTGGCTGCCGGCGCGCAACTTCCCTTCGCCTTCCGGCGATCTCCCGCTGCATCTTGCCACACAGGCGTATCGCATGAGCCTGCGCAAACACGCGCACTTCCCGGCGACTGGCGATGTCTGTCAAAGCGCATACTTCTGTATGCCTCCTCTCGTCGCCACTTCCAGGGAGAATGAACATGATGCGCAAGCAGCCGATGCTTCATGGCATCGCCGCCGCGGTGGCCATCCTGATGCTGGTGTCCTGCGGCGGTGGAGGCGGCAGCCCCGGCGTTACCGGCGGGGGAAGTTTTACGGGGACGAACAATACGACAGGCACGGGCGCCAATACCGGCACGACACCGAACGCAGTGGCCGGCAGCATCGCCATCGGCTTCACCCTGACCGGCGCCGGCGAAATCCCGCCAGTTGCCAGCACGGCTACCGGCGCCGGCACCATGACCATCGACCTCGCCACGGGCAACTTCACGGCATCGGTCACGACAGCCGGCATGACAGGCACGGCCGCCAATATCCACGCAGGAGCGGCGGGCATCGTGAACGGCCCCATCATCTTCCCGATGGTGCAAACCGCGCCGGGCGGCAATACCTGGATCACCAGCGGGCAGCTGACCTCGGCGCAAGTGTCCACATTGAATGCCGGCGGCTATTACGTGAATATCGCCAGTCTCGCTTTTCCGAACGGCGAGATTCGGGCACAGATCGTCCCGCCGCAGGCGATCGTGCTGCAGCCCGCAACGACAGGCGGGACGAGTGGGACCAGCGGAACGAGCGGCAGCGGCGTCGGCGTCGGCATAGGTATGGGCGTGGGGTTCTGATCGCCGCTGTGCTAGATTGGCCGGATGGCAAACACTTCCGATGGCATCATGTTCGCTCCCTCCCCCTGCGATGCGTCGCGCTCGACGCTGCTCCTGATCGACCTGCAGCAACGGCTGATGCCAGCGATCCACGACCATGCCGCAGTGCTGCGCCATGCGCACATCCTGGCGCAAGCGGCGAAGTTGCTGCAGGTGCCGGCGCTGGCGACGGCGCAGAATCCCGAGCGCTTGGGTGCCAACGATGCGCGCATCGCCGCGCTGTGCGCACGCGTGATCGACAAGATGGCGTTCGACGCTTCTGCGGAAACGGCATTGATCGATGCCCTCGATCCATCGCACGACATCATCATTGCCGGTTGCGAAGCGCATGTGTGCGTGCTGCAGACGGTACTCGGCCTGCGTGCGCGCGGATGGAAGGTGAAGGCGGTGGCCGATGCTATCGGTTCGCGCGCGCCGGCGAGCAAGGACGCCGCGATCATGCGCATGCAAGCAGCGGGAGCGGACGTG
>DASVLM010000100.1:0-3156 GCA_036384875.1 Noviherbaspirillum sp. | reverse complement strand
CGCCTTGTAGCAGGCGATGCCGCCGGTCAGGCCGAGTACGATACGTTTGCCTGCGAGTTCCATGCTTGCTCCGCTGTCGCTTTCATCACATTAGTTTAACAGTTGTTACGCGGAACGCTTATTTATTGACCCGGCGGAATTCGTCGAGGATGAACAGGATCACGCCCAGCGTCAGGGCGCTGTCGGCCAGGTTGAAGGCGGGGAAACTATGGGCTTCCCAGTGGAACAGCAGAAAATCGACCACGCGGCCCGAGAGCACGCGATCGACCAGGTTGCCCACGGCGCCGCCCAGGATCAGGGCGAGCGACCAGCAGAACAGCGTCTTGCCGGCATTGCGCTTCAGCTGATACAGCACGAAGATCACCGCGACAACGGCCAGCGCGATGAAGGCATAGCGCTGCCAGCCCGATTCGCCGGCCAGGAAGCTGAAGGCTGCGCCGCGGTTGTAGGCCAGCGTCAGGTCGAAGACCGACGTGACGCGATGGATTTCGCCTTCGTGGAAGCTGCGCGTGATGGTGACTTTGCTGATCTGGTCGAGCAGGACGACGATGAAGGACAGGCCGAGCCAGAGGGCGATGCCGGGGCCGGACTTGGATTGGGTGGGGATGCGGGTGGGTTTTGTGGCCATGTTGTCGGATGCTGATGCGGTTCAAACTCCCCTCTCCCGCAGGGTGGGAGAGGGGTAGGGGAGAGGGTGATCGCGATCTGGCTCAGCCGATTGAATCCTGATATTCGACCTGCCAAGCGATCCGCTTACCCAGGTGTAGTCAAAGCACTGCCACCCTCTCCCCCACCCCTCTCCCGCCCGCGGGAGAGGGGTGTTGCGGGTAGTTTAGGCGAAGTGTCGCGGCTCGCCATCGCCGAACTGATTGCTCGCGCAACGCCCGCAAATACCGGGATGCGCCGCATCGGCATTGACGTCGGCGCGGTAGTGCCAGCAGCGCTCGCACTTTTCATGCGTCGAGGCCGATACCTTCAGCGCAAAGCCGGCCGTGCTGTCATCGGCGAATTTCTCGGTGACGATGTCGGCACCGTTCGCCTTGTCCAGTGAATGGAGGTCGGCACGCGAAACGATCAGCACGAACTTGAGATCGTCGCCCAGGCTCTGCAGCGCGTCGAAGATGCGGCCTTCGGCATAGACATCGATTTCGGCTTGCAGCGACGAACCCACTTGGCCCGAGACGCGCACTTCCTCGATGCGGCGCATTGCCTCGGCGCGCACATTGCGAATCAGGTTCCACTTGTCGGCCAGGGCTGCGGCATTACCCACCTTGGGTAGATCGTAATAGGTCTGCGTGAAGATGGTCTGGCCGGCCGCTTCATACTCTTCCTTGCCGGCGAAGAAGGACCATGCCTCTTCGGCGGTGAAGGAGAGGATGGGCGCCATCAGACGCAGCAGGGCGTGCGTGATGTGCCAGATCGCGGTCTGGGCCGAGCGGCGTGCCTGCGACTTCTCGCCGCAGGTGTAGAGGCGGTCCTTCAGGATGTCGAGGTAGAAGCCGCCCAGATCTTCCGAGCAATACATCTGCAGCTTGGCCACTACCGGGTGGTATTCGAACACCTCATAGTGCGCCAGCACTTCTTCCTGCAGCGAGGCCATGCGCACGATGGCATAGCGGTCGATCTCGCTCAATTGCTCGAGCGGCAGTGCGTCTTTCTTCGGATCGAAGTCGGACGTGTTGGCCAGCAGGAAGCGCAGCGTGTTGCGGATACGGCGGTAGCTTTCCGTGACGCGTTTCAGGATTTCATCGGAGATCGAGAGTTCGCCCGAATAGTCGGTTGCGGCCACCCACAGGCGCAGAATTTCGGCGCCCAGCGTGTCGGCGACCTTTTGCGGGGCGACCGTGTTGCCGATGGACTTCGACATCTTCTTGCCGTCGCCGTCGACCACGAAGCCGTGCGTCAGCAGTGCTTTATATGGCGCGCAGCCGTTGAGCATGGCCGAGGTCAAAAGCGAAGAGTGGAACCAGCCGCGGTGCTGGTCCGAACCTTCCAGATAGAGGTCGGCCGGGAAGTGCGATTGCTCGGCGTGCGAGCCGCGCAGTACGGTCTGGTGCGTGGAGCCGGAATCGAACCACACGTCCAGCGTGTCCTTGTTCTTGACGTAGTGCTCGGCGTCGTTGCCCAGCAGTTCCTTCGGATCGAGCGCCTGCCAGGCTTCAATACCGCCTTGCGCCACGCGCTGCGCAACCTGCTCCAGCAATTCCTGTGTGCGCGGATGCAGTTCGCCGCTTTCCTTGTGGATAAAGAAGGCCATCGGCACGCCCCATTGGCGCTGGCGCGAGAGCGTCCAGTCCGGGCGGTTGGCAATCATGCCGTGCAGGCGCGCCTTGCCCCATGACGGGAAGAAGGCAGTTTCATCGATGCCGCGCAATGCGGTTTCGCGCAGCGTGGGGCCGCCATCCTTGGGCGTCACGTCCATGCCGGCGAACCATTGCGAGGTGGCGCGATAGATGATGGGCGTCTTGTGGCGCCAGCAGTGCATGTAGCTGTGGTCGAACATCACCAGCTTGAACAGCGAGCCGACCTCCTCGAGCTTGGCGCAGATCGGCTTCGAGGCTTCCCAGATCGTCATGCCGGCGAAGAAGGGCAGCCATGAAGCGTACTTGCCGTCGCCCATCACGGGCATCAGGATGTCGTCGTCCTTCATGCCGTGCGCCTTGCACGAGATGAAGTCGTCCAGGCCGTAAGCGGGCGAGGAGTGGACGATGCCGGTACCGGTGTCGAGCGTGACGTAGTCGCCCAGGTAGACCGGCGACAAACGGTCATAGCCCGGGTCGGCGGACGACAAGGGGTGCTTGAAGTTGATCAGCGACAGTGCTTCACCCTTGGTCGTGGCGATGACTTTGCCTTCCAGACCAAATCGGCTCAAGCAGTCGGCCACCAGGTCCTTGGCCAACAGCAGCAGGATGGTCTCGCCGTTGCGCACGGTCTCCACCAGCGCATACTCGAACTCGGGATGCACGTTCAATGCCTGGTTGGCCGGGATGGTCCAGGGCGTTGTGGTCCAGATGATGCAATAGCCCTTGTCGGTCGGCAGCTTGGGAAGGCCGAAGGCCTTGGCCAGCTTGTCCGGTTCGGCAAAGGGGAAGCCCACGTCGATGGCCGGGTCGCGCTTGTCCCGGTATTCGACTTCGGCTTCGGCCAGGGCCGATT
>DASVLM010000099.1:0-2776 GCA_036384875.1 Noviherbaspirillum sp. | reverse complement strand
GCCTGCACGCACAGGCGCAGCAGATTGTGGAAGCACTGCATTCGAAGGCATTGCAGCTCGCCCGCACTGCCGAATCGATCGATTCCGTGCTGTGGCGCATCGAACCGGCTTCGGGCCACCTGCACTTCGTCAGTCCGGCGGTCGAGCGCGTCACCGGACGCAAGCTGGACGAGTACTATCGCGACCCGCTGCTCTGGCGCAAAAGCATCCATCCCGACGATTGGGACAAGATTGCCGAGATGGTCAAGCGCATCGTCCGCAGCGGCCGCGAGACACTCGAATACCGCATCCTCCGGCCCGACGGCAGCCTGCGCTGGATTCGGTGCGAGGCGCATTACAACCGCGGCACGGAACCCGGTGCGGGCTTCATCGACGGCGTCGACAACGACATCACCGAACAGCGCGAACTGGAAGAATCTCTGCGCCGCAGCAACCGTGCGCTGCTTGCCATCCACGAGTGCGAAGAAGCGATCGCCACGATCGATGACGAAACCCTCCTGCTGCAGCGCATCTGCGACGTGGCGGTGAAGGTCGGCTACCGGATGGCATGGGCCGGCGTGCTGCGCGAAGGCGAGGGCTCGTTACTGTTCCCGGTTGCGCTGGCCGGCGATCATCGGGGCTATCTGAGCGGGCTGGCGCCACTGCTGGAGGCGGGCCGCATGGAAAATTTCCCGACCATCGGTTCCGCGCTCACCACGCGGCGTCCGGCGGTGCTGGCCGATTTCGATAACGATGCAGTGCCGGCCGTCGTGCGCGGAGAAGCCGTGCCGCGCGGGCTGCGTTCCAAGGTCGCGCTGCCGATCTGCCATGAAGAGACCATGATCGGCGTGCTTAACGTATATGCAGCCGAACCCGATGCTTTCGATGCGGCCGGCGTCGAGCTGCTCTGCGACATGGCGCAAAGCCTGGCGGTCGCGCTGCAGGCGTCGCGCCACCGCTGCGGCCGGCGCGCGGCAGAAGCCAACGCGCGCTTGCGCGAACGCGCCATCGAAGCGAGCGCGAATGCCATCATCATCACTGGCGCGCAGGCGCCTGGCTACCCTATCGAATACGTCAACCCTGCTTTCGAACAAATCACCGGCTACACCGCCGCGGAAGTGATCGGGAAAAACCCAGGCTTCATGCATGGCCAGGACCGCGATCAGCCCGGCCTCGCCGTGCTGCGCGCATTGCTGCAGCAACAGGCGGAGGGACATGCGGTGGTGCGCAACTACCGCAAGGACGGTACGCCGTACTGGAGCGACACTTACGTCGCGCCGGTGAAGAACGACGCGGGCGAAGTCACGCACTTCGTCGCTGCCAAGTACGACATCACCGCCACCAAACGCTACGAGGCGGAACTCGAATTCCAGGCCAGCTACGACGTGCTGACCGGGCTGGCGAACCGCAACCTGCTGCGCGACCGCCTGCAGCAATCGATCGCCTATGCAGCGCGCCATGCGCATCCGGTATGGATCGCCTTCCTCAACCTCGACCGCTTCAAGATGGTCAACGAAACGCTCGGCTTCGCCGCCGGCGACCAGTTGCTCAAGCAGGTCGCCGCCGTCATGCGCAGCGCCGTGCGCGACACCGATACTGTCGCGCGCCTGTCCGGCGACGAGTTCGTGATCATCATGCCGGAGCCGACCGACGATATGGCCGCTTCCGCCGCGATCAACCGCCTGCTGCAAGCGGTTGCGCAGCCGCTGGCCATCGACGGCCAGGAATTCCTGCCGACCTGCAGCGTGGGCGTGGCCGCCTATCCTGCCGACGGCGAAGACCCCGACATGCTGATCAAGAACGCGCACATCGCCATGTACCGCGCCAAGGAAGCCGGCGGCAACGCGCTGCGCTTCTACATGCCGGCGATGAATGAACACATCGTCGAGCGCCAGCAGATCGAGCGCGACCTGCGCAATGCGCTCGAACGCGAAGAGTTCGAACTGTTTTACCAGCCGCAGGTCGACCTGCGCAGCGGCAAGGTCGCCGGCATGGAAGCGCTGCTGCGCTGGCGGCATCCCAAACTCGGCATGGTGCCGCCGGCACGCTTCATCGGCCTGGCGGAAGAAACCGGGCTCATCGTGCCGATCGGCGCGTGGGTCGTGCGCACCGCCTGCCGGCAGAACCGCGCATGGCAGCAGGCCGGCTTCGGCAACCTGCGCGTGGCTGTGAACGTATCGGCGCGGCAGTTCGCCCAGGCGGAGCTGGTGCAATCGATCGCGGACGCGCTGCAGGAAACCGGCCTTGATCCGCGCTGCCTCGACATCGAACTGACCGAAAGCCTGGTGATGGCGGATGTCGAACGCGCGGTCGGCGTGCTGCGCGACCTCAAGGCGCTCGGCGTGCATCTCTCGGTCGACGATTTCGGCACCGGCTATTCCAGCCTCGCCTACCTGAAGCGCTTCCCGATCGACATGCTGAAGATCGACCAGTCCTTCGTGCGCGACATCGTCTCCGACCCCGACGACGCCGCCATCGTGCGCTCCATCGTCTCGCTCGCGCACAGCCTGCGCCTGCATGTGATCGCAGAAGGCGTGGAAACCGAAGCCCAGCTCGCTTTCCTGCGGCGTCATGGCTGCGACCAGATGCAGGGCTACCTGTTCGGGCGGCCGGTGCCTGCAGCAGAATTCCTGCAGATGCTGCAGGAAGGGAAGTGCCTGTCCGCCGCCAGCAGCGACGGCGGTAAAGTGCTGCCCACGGAGGCGCCTTCACCCGCCTGATGCCGCCTGAAGCCGGCGGCTTCGCTTCGCTGCGTTGCACCATCCATTGCTTGATCCCCGACAAGATTTGCCCGGTA
>DASVLM010000098.1:0-2874 GCA_036384875.1 Noviherbaspirillum sp. | reverse complement strand
CGACGCGCATCGCGTTTTTATCTGGGCTGCGATTACGGGGAAAACTCGAGAGCAGTCCTTTCTGAATAGGGGCGGGCGTTGACGTGCCAGGCTGTGTCGAATGAGCACCACGCTCGTTCGGCGTTTCGCTGACCGCATCGGTCGGCGGAAATATGCTGTCATATAGGGCGCGCGCTTCGCGAATTAGCCGAATTCCGCTCAAGCTCGGATTTTGGAATAAGTCCGACGACATCATCCATGTGTGCTCCAAACGGTTAACCGCATTTCAAGCTCAGTCTTGCAATTAGAATATGAAACGTTATAACGTAACATTCAAGGTTTCTTTCCAGCAACGTAGCAGGCGAGCCCACCCCGGCTCGTACGCAAGGATTAGGATTGTGAGCGTGCCAAATCTCGATGCTGCGAATGCAAGATTAGCGCGTCGCCAGATCCTCGTAGGATTGCTGGGTACCGGGCTTGCGCCATTTGTGGGCGGCCAAGCCATCGCGGCTCTGCGCCAATCTCCCCTGATCATGCTGGATCCCGGTCACGGCGGGCACGATCCGGGCGCAATTGGCGTTACTGGACTGTATGAAAAGCACATCGTCTTGGATACGGCCCATGCCTTGAAAAAAGCACTCGAACAGAACGGACGTTGTCGCGTCATGCTGACGCGCCAAGATGATGTGTTCGTTCCGCTCGATCAACGCAGATTATACGCGCAGGCGCATGAGGCCCACTTGTTCGTTTCGCTGCATGCCGACGCATTGACCGATCACGCGGTAAGGGGCGCCAGCGTTTACACGCTGTCCGCTGAGGCGAGTGATGCCCAATCGGATGAATTGGCAAGGCGCGAAAACAGTGTGGATCCTGCCACCGCAGAGCAATATCAGAACTATGCACCCGATGTCGCAAACATTCTAGCAAGCCTGGCCGAACGGGAGACGCGTTATTTCTCCGCGCGGGTACAGCAGGCTCTTGTCGGAGCATTATCGGACGATGTTCTCATGCTCCATCATCCTGCGCGGCAAGCGAATTTTGTGGTGCTGCATTCGTCGGACACGCCCAGCGTTCTCGTTGAAATGGGCTTCATGTCTAATCCGGACGATGAACTGCTTTTGCAATCCGATCGTCATCGTGCGCAGATCGCGGCAGCACTCCGAACAGGCATCGAGACCTGCATGGCTCGCCTGATTGCGCCGGGTATGTCGGGATAAGACTATCGTTATATCCGAGAATTTAGGCTGCTCTCCATAAACGACCAGTCAGGGAGCTTGTCGTGATGGTCTCTGCGGTCGACTTGATCGAAATTATGCGGCCGGTTTAGCGAGCGGGGCGATCTGATTCGCAACTTACTCCATCAAGAGTATTGGTCCCGCGGCGTAGCAGGCGAGCCGAACAGAATTTCTCTGGAGTATCGTCAGGCGCAACCTACAACAGGACAGTCCCTGCTAATAATAATAGCCCGAACAGCAGGACGCCGACGGCGGCGCAAGCTTCGGCGGTGCGGATGATTTTCCGTCCAAGTGGACTATCCGCATGGGTCAGAGCGCCAGCGGTTTGGCGGGCCGAGACCGCCAACACAGCCAACAAGGTGACAGTAATTGCGGTCCCCAGACCCATCACCATGGTTGCCGCGATGCCTGCCAAGAACAGTCGTTGTGAAATCGAGAATACGAGAACGATCAGCGCTCCCGTGCAAGGACGAAAGGCCGTCGATGCGATCACAGTCCAGGCCTTGCGCCAGTCCAGAGATCCCGCTGCGACGGCAGCGTCCGGCATGTGCAGATGTCCGCAGTCACAACCATGATGATGATCGTGATCGTGCGCTCTGGCTTGCTGGAACAAGCTTGCGCCGGCTTCGGCATTGATCACCATGGTAACGTCAGTCGCCTGAAACGCGGCTGCCCCAGCCGAACCTCCTGGGCTCAGAAAGTGCTGGGGCCGCGTGAGAGCGGATACCGGAGCAAACTCGATCTTGAGGAATCTCAAGGGACGAATAACCTTGCTCCACACCAGCCAGATACCGAGCAAGACAACCAGAAGGTCCGAAAGAATCTCGAACTGATAGGTCGCCTCGGTGATCGCGACACTTGTCAAATGCAAAGCAAAGGACGCGACGACGATCAGCAGGATCGCGCCGCCAGCCTGCGCAAGCGAGGCAACAAATGCCAGGAGAATACCGTTACGTAAGGTCTGGCGATTGGCAAGGATGTAGGAGGACACGACGGCCTTGCCGTGGCCTGGTCCGACCGCATGCACAACGCCGTAGAAGAATGACAGCGCCAGTAGCGTCCACAAAGCGCTGCCATCATGGCGTATAGCGCGAACTGCAGCCGTAATGTGCTGATTGTAATAGTACTGCAAGGAAATCAGATAGCCTGCGATCCGCGGGAACAGAGTCGTGCCTGGCATGCTGCCATCGGAAAGGCCTGCACCAAATGGACTTGAGGCAGCCCAGGCCATTGATGGACGCAGGCCGGTGAAGAGCGGGATCAACAGCGCAGGAATCAGATGAACTTGCCGGCGGCGATCCATGAGAGTCATTTGCAAACTATCCTTGTGCCATTGACGAGCTTGTTGGTGATGGCGAAGAGCTCCGGCGGCAGCGTGCGCTGGTCAGGCGGAATGACGGCAAGCTGACTGGCGATCCCGGGATCCAGCGGCTCGGGACGGTGGACGGATGCGTTACAGCCATCGCTGGCGCCCAGAAGCCGCACCGGATCATCCTTTGCGAAAGTGATCGCGGCGAAGTAGGCAGGATCGTAAACATCGACCTCAATTACCTTGCCGTGGACATCGAGCGGTCGGCCAAGTGGCAAAGTGAAGTGCAGCGTCAGCCTTTCGTCTTTGAACACGTCGAAATAATCCTTGGGGGCACCGAACGGGATGGTG
>DASVLM010000097.1:0-5029 GCA_036384875.1 Noviherbaspirillum sp. | reverse complement strand
AGCAGCGACGTCCTTCAGGTTATCCGGAATATCACGATAGTCGAACTTCATACCTTGGGAAGCGTCATCCCAGTAGATCGCCTTCATCTTGACGAGGTCGATCACGCCTTCGAAGTTTTCTTCGGCGCCGATAGGCACTTGCATCGGAGTCGGGTTGGCCTTCAGGCGAGCACGCATCTGCTCATAAACCTTGAAGAAGTTCGCACCGGTGCGGTCCATCTTGTTAACGAACGCGAGACGGGGCACACCGTACTTGTTGGCTTGACGCCACACGGTTTCGGATTGCGGCTGCACGCCACCCACTGCGCAGTACACCATGCACGCGCCGTCGAGCACACGCATGGAACGCTCCACCTCAATGGTGAAGTCCACGTGACCCGGGGTGTCGATGATGTTGATGCGGTGCTCGGGGAAGTTGTTGGCCATGCCCTTCCAGAAGCAGGTAGTCGCAGCGGACGTAATGGTAATGCCGCGCTCTTGCTCCTGCTCCATCCAGTCCATGGTCGCAGCGCCATCGTGCACTTCACCGATCTTGTGGTTAACACCGGTGTAGTACAGGATACGCTCGGTAGTGGTGGTCTTACCGGCATCGATGTGAGCGGAAATACCGATATTGCGGTACCGCTCGATGGGGGTCTTGCGAGCCATATTCAATCCTAAGTCTTTAATGGTCGAAAACCGAGCGCCGCTTTTTGAAAAAGATGCGCCCGGTTTTGACCGATTTACATTGCAGAGCCTTCAACGATGCGAAGGCTTCTATTCAAACTACTATTAGAAACGGAAGTGGGAGAACGCCTTGTTGGCCTCTGCCATACGGTGCACTTCATCACGCTTCTTCATCGCACCACCGCGGCCTTCCGCCGCATCCATCAATTCACCACCGAGACGCTGCGGCATGGACTTTTCGCTACGCTTGTTCGCAGCTTCGCGCAACCAGCGCATAGACAGCGCCATGCGACGAACCGGGCGCACTTCCACCGGCACTTGGTAGTTCGCACCACCAACACGGCGGGACTTCACTTCAACCATCGGCTTGCAGTTGTTGATTGCCGCAGAAAACACTTCCAGCGGGTCCTTGCCGGATTTGGTCTTGATATGATCAAACGCGCCATAGATGATGTTCTCGGCGACCGATTTTTTACCGGACAGCATCAGCACATTAACAAATTTCGCGACCTCAACATTGCCGAACTTCGGGTCTGGCAGAATTTCCCGTTTCGGGACTTCACGACGACGTGGCATTTCGATTCCTTTCACTCTTCAGTTGAGCTGCGGCGCAGAGTGATGCTTCCGCTCGCTCGCGGACGACCCTCATGATCATCCACTTACTCGACCCCAATTTTGTCCGAGGCCGACTCACAAATCCGCACAGTGAAGCACCTTGCGGATAACCTAATTACTTCTTGGCCGCACCAGCCTTGGCACGCTTGGCACCGTACTTCGAGCGCGCCTGCTTACGATCCTTGACACCTTGGGTGTCCAGCGCGCCACGAACCATGTGGTAACGCACACCCGGCAAGTCCTTCACACGACCGCCGCGAATCAGTACGACGCTGTGCTCTTGCAGGTTATGACCCTCACCACCGATATACGAAATGACCTCAAAACCGTTGGTCAGACGCACCTTGGCGACCTTACGAAGCGCCGAGTTCGGCTTCTTAGGAGTCGTGGTATATACGCGAGTGCATACACCGCGCTTCTGCGGGCTGTTTTCCAGCGCCGGCGATTTGCTCTTCGCAGCAGCGGAAACCCGCGGATTGCGAATCAATTGGTTAATGGTTGGCATCGGTCTTTAAAATTCAACAAAATACTGCGTTAATGAAAATACGGCCCCGACAACGACTCACCGGAGCCAAGAGGAAGCCTGTACGCAAACAGACTGACCTGCATGTGTCGATTCAAGGCCGAGGAATAAGCGAACTGAAGGCGGGAGATACTGACCAAAGAACGCTCAGGCCCGGGAGAGCCCAAAATCGAGAACTCGCGAGTATATCCCCATAGCTGAAATACGTCAATAAGTCTAGACGGAAGTCTTGCGCATTTCAACGGGGCCGTCGGGATCCATCTTGAGTGAGCGCACGCCAACTTCGGGCCGGAGCAACACCTGCATAGAAAGATGGTTGATGTCACATTCTCGTCATAAACTGTCGTTCTACACGGAAATTATTCCGCACGAACCCATGTTTGGACCCAATGCTTGCCCTGCTGCGCCCTGCCAATCTCTTCATTCTCGGCACCTACCTGCTTCTCTCCGCCGTGTCGTTTGTCCCACTGCTATTTGGTCGATCAGTGGACCACTGGCCCCAGATTGTGGGAATGGAAATTATGTCGTGGATGGCAGTGTGGGCGGTGTTCAAGCGCCCGGCATGGTTTCATTGGATGTTGCTGCCAGCATTTCTTGCATTGCCAGTCGAAATCTACCTGAATATGTATTACAGCCAGGGAATTTCGACGCACCATCTGGGCATCATTGCGGAAACCAGCCCGCGCGAATCGTTTGAGTTTCTCGGCAATAAGATTTGGCTGCTTGTTCTCATTATTGTCGGCGTCATTGCCTGGTGGTGGGCAAGTTGGAGTCTCGCACGTAAGACACGCGACTTGGACTGGGGAGATCCGTCGCGTTGGGTGGCGCTCGCATTGATTGCAACGGCTGGTGGGGCATGGTACTACCAGCAGCAATACGGAGTAGAAAAGGCAAGCGCCTCAAATTCCACTGAAATTGCCAGCAGTTCGGATGACGATGATGAGGACGCCTCAGCCTCCACGAACGCAAGCGCCGATTTTCCGAAACTGCCTGCTTGGGCCAAAGTACCGTTTGATCTGGATACCTTCGGCCACACCTGGCCCTTCGGCATCGGCATGCGTGGATACGATTTCTACAAGGAGCGTAAATACCTTGCCGAACTTGCGCACAAGAGCAGACTGTTCTCGTTCGGTGCCAAGCAAGTTGAGGCAAGCGACATGCCGCAGATCGTAGTTATGGTGATCGGCGAATCGTCTCGCTATGATCGATGGAGTATCAACGGTTACAAGCGCGAAACCAATCCGCTGTTGTCAAAGGAACCCAATCTCGTCTCACTTTCCAATGTCGTTACCGCCGTCTCGGCGACACGCCTGTCGGTGCCGGTGCTTGTCTCGCGCAAGCCGGCAACCATGAGCCTGCAAGCGGGCTTTTCGGAAAAGTCCTTCCTCACGGCCTTCAAGGAGGCCGGTTTCAAGACCTGGTGGATCTCCAACCAAATGTCCTTCGGCCAGTTCGACACGCCGATCTCTGTCTTCGCACAGGAGGCAGACGTCACGCAATTCCTTAATCTCGGCGGGTTCACCAACAACTCCAGCTACGACGCCATCCTGCTCGAGCCGCTTAAAAGCGCAATCGCCGATCCTGCAAAGAAAAAACTCATCGTCCTGCACACTCTTGGCAATCATTGGAATTACAGCCACCGCTATCCTAAGGAATTCGACAAGTGGCAACCATCGTTGTACGGCATCGACAACCCGGCCTACACCGATACCGCGATGAAGCCGCAGCTAAACAACAGCTACGACAATTCCATTCTCTACACCGACTGGTTCCTCGATCATGTGATCAACGCGCTAAAAGAATCGAAGCAGCTCACTTCAATGATGTACGTCTCGGACCACGGCCAGACACTTTACGACGGCAGCTGCAATCTTGCCTTCCACGGCCACAACACACAGTTCGAGTTCCATGTGCCGGCGCTAGTGTGGTATTCCGACCTCTACCGTGCCCTCCACCCGCAGAAAATCAACCAGCTCCTGCGCAACAAGCGCGCCAAACTTTCTACCGAAAACGTCTTCCACTCGCTGCTGGATATGGCCGACATCCACTACAGCAGCGAGCAGTTGGAATGGAGCTTTCTAAACAAGAAATTCAAGCAGCACAAACGCTATGTCGACAGCTATGGCTGGACTGATTACGACAATGCGACTTTCAAGGGCGATTGCCGCGAAGTGATCGACAAGGGCAAGCCACTTGCTCAATTGAAGTGAGGCACCGACTCATCCGGCCAATGTCTCGACGGGCAGTCGATACGAAAGAAATGCAAACCATTGCCCCTTTCTGACTGTTCGCACCCTTGTTTAGGTTGAACTCACATCAATTGAAAATTCCGCACGCATGCTCGCAATATTGCCTTAAATACAATAAAATGCATTGTTAAAACAACATTTTTATTGGTTGTGATCGCCCAATCTATTACCCTCTTGCTGGCGCTCGGTATATGGGGTGCTGGCCTGCACTTTGCAGTGCGGCCCGTCATCTCGTCGATGCCGCTCGGCCTTGCGCTTGTCGTCTATGTCCTTCCACCATTCTCCCTATGGGCGGGCTGGCTGATGATACGCTGGCGCACGTCCAAGCTGCAGCAACAAGAGGCGGAGCGTCGCACGGCCGAAGAGGCATCCCGGTGCGCAGCAGAACGCACTGCTGCACGCCAGCGCCATGAGGATGAACTGCAGCAACGCAGGTTCCACTGCGATTGCCGCGCGATTGCGATATCGATAGCGAAGACGCGAAAGCTGCCGCTTGCCGATACATTGCCGCCGAATGCGGACATCAATATCCTCGATGATTGCATGCCACGCGGTGCCATATTCCTGCTACGACTGCGCCCAGCAATCGAGAACGTACTTCGCTTCGTTTATTCGACCAGTCCGGCCGCCATTCTGCTCCCGGTGTATGTTGTGCCGCCAACCGATATTCCCGGTAACGAAGTGCGAGAACTGGTACACATCGTTCGCGCCGGATTGGCCGAAAGCGTCGGCACCGATGCCAGGCATGCCGCGCCAATTCTTTTCCTGCCAACCACAGCCCACCCATGCGATGCCGTGCTTGCACTGTTCGAAAATGCCCCGGACCTGCCAGGTGCCATCGTGCTCGCCTTCGACTCTCCGCTGGATCGGTCGCTTGCCGATGAGGGCGAAAGAGAAGCGCAACTTTATTCGCCTGAATATCCCAATGGCTTTCCCAACGAAGGCGCCGTAGCGCTGCTTGCCACCAGCACCGAAC
>DASVLM010000096.1:0-4051 GCA_036384875.1 Noviherbaspirillum sp. | reverse complement strand
CCTCATGTTCGCAATGCCGTTTCATGAAATTCTGCAAATTGAGTTCGTCCATTACAGCGCTCCGGTCTTTTTCTCGAGTTCGTCGCGGTACAACGCTTCCAGCGCCTGCATCTCCTTGGCGTAGTCGAAGTCCGGATCGTCGCGCTCCGTCAACAGGTCGACGATCTCGAACGCGAAGCGCTCCGGTCCGCCGGTGTTCCATGCGGCCTGCAGTTCCTTGTCGGCATGCGAGCGCATGCGCAGCTCGAATTGGGCACGATTGAGCGCACCATCGACGTTGCGGCTGGAGCCCACCGATACCCTGCCCGTTACTTTGTCCCGGATCGCGTAGATGCCCATGCGCGGAAAGGCGTCCCGCACCTGGCGCGCAATCTGGCGCCGCTCGGAAGAGGACAGTTGATTTGAATTCGACGACATTGCGGCTTCCTCACATGTGGCTGATAAGTTCGGTTGTTCGCGAACGTACAGGATCAGCGTTCGCCGGTACCTGCACTATTGGCGGGATCAGCAAGGCGGAGCACGTATTCCCGCACGTCGGGCGGCCATGTCTGTGCCTCTTCGGCCAGACGATCCAGGTTCCCGGCAAACAGCGCGCGGCTCGCCTCTTCGAAGCCGGAGAAGTTGCCTGCCAATGCAGACATGACGCGATAGGCTCGCTCCTGCGCGCGCCGTTGCTGTTCGCGTTCGGCCCCCGCCTTGCGGGCTTCGTGCACGAGCTTGCGCAGGGCAACCGATGCACCGCCCGGTTGCGCGGAAAGCCAGTCCCAATGCTCCGGCAGCAAGGTCACCTCGCGCGGGATGACGCCGAGCTTGGGCCGGCCTCGCGACTTGGTGCCCGCTTTTTCAGCAAGAATCTCCTTGGCTTCAGCAATCTCTGACTGATGTTCGGCACTCGCTTCAACGACGCCGTCACGAAGATCGATATCAACCTGCTCACCGGTATCGTCTCGAAACAATAACGGCGCAGGGTCATGTTGTTGCGGCTGCATCGCGCGCATCGCGGCAGCAACGACGCGTAGGGTCCCCGAGGCAATTCGACGCGTGCCGGTGAATGCCGTGTAGGTCGGGTTTGATTGGATTGAAATGGCTGTAGAGTTCATTGGCTGAATTTTATCCGGGTATAAATCTAGCGTCAATATTACCCGGATAAAAACAAAGCGCTCGAGGCGGATTTGTAACTGTATAGATATACAGTAAAATATCGAATTGGAATGCGCCGTGACCGCATCGGCGTGCCGTTTCTGAAAAGGGATATACAGCAATGGAAACCATTCACGAAGCCGGCGTATTTGCCGCCGAACAGGATCAGGCCCCTGCAGACGTACCGGTGCATGAGGCGCGCCTCTGGCAAGACGACGGCTGGACCGCACGGGTCATCAAGAACGAAGACGGCGACGGCTGGGCTGTCGCGATGTACCAGGACGGAGAGTCGGAGCCGGCGCTCGTGGGTCCGTGGACAATGGGTCGCGACAAGGTCAATCCGAAGCCTTTGGATACCCCGGCCTTTCACACCTTGGTAAAGACGGCGCGCGAGGTGCTGCGGCGGCACGAGCAACAGCTGCAGGCACAGCTGCACCGAGAAGTGACGGTGAGCGTCGCCGAGGAAACAATGACCGTTACGCTCGACATCATCCCCGACGAAGACAACCCGCACGCCATCCTTGCGGCTGTCGATGTTCTCGGCGACGAGCTGGCAAGCATCCGGGTAGCCCCCAGCTTCAAGCTGACCCGCACAGTCGCACTCAACTGGATCGAGTCTGGCTATCGACAACTCTGAATTGAAATTGAAACCAGCCGATGTAGCGGCGCCTGCTAGAATTTTGGCAACCCCATCCTCCTGCAAGGTAACCGGATATGCCTCGTCTCTTGCTCGCCGCCATCACACTTCTCGCGCTCGCCGGATGCGAATCCGTCAGCTATGAATACACGCCTCCCGCATCCGAGCAAGGGCGGTTCTGCGTGACGCAGTGCGCGGCGATCAGGGAAACCTGCCGCGGCAATGAAATACACCGTGCCGAATTAAAAAAGAACGCGTGCGAACATACGCAAGACATCAAGCTTCGCGCATGCCTGGCAAAGGCAACGAACAAGGACCAGGAAGCAGCTTGCGACAAGGAGCGCAGAAGGAATAGCTGCTGGGAGAGCGAATCAACTTACCGCTGCGACGAGGACTACCAAAGCTGCTATGTCAATTGCGGCGGGGTCATCATTACCCATAAAGAATAGGTTCCTCCCAATCAATACCCGCGCCCCGCATCAATCACCCCCTCCACCGGCAAACCCTGTTCCAACTTGCCGATCTTCTCCGCGATCTGCCGCACGCTCTCCCTGCGCAGGGTCAAGGCAGATATATGCGGCGTCACATGGATACGCGGATGGTTCCAGAACGGGTGATCCTGCGGCAGCGGCTCCTGCCGGAACACATCGAGCGTGGCGGTGTGAATCTGTCCGCTGTCGAGTGCCTGCAACAAATCTTCCTCAACCAGATGCGCGCCGCGCGCGATATTGATGAGTTGTGCGCCGCGAGCGAGGTGCGCAAAGGTATTGCGATTGAGGATGCTCTCCGTTTCCGCCGTCAACGGAAGCAGGTTCACCAGCACATTCAAACCGTCCAGGAAGCGCGGCAATTCATCTTGCCCCGCAAAGCACGCTACCTGCTCGACGCTGCGACGACTGCGACTCCATCCGCGTACCGGGAAGCCCAACTGCGCAAGCGCCGCAGCAACCGGTGTGCCGAGCGCACCCAGGCCCATGACGCCGATCGTATGTGAAGCAGGCTCGCGTGCTTCCAACGGCTGCCACTTGCCCTCACGCTGAAGATCCGCATAGTCGTCAAAACGCCGGAAGTGCCGCAGCACTGCATGCAGCACGTACTGGACCATTTGCGGCGCCATGCCGGCATCGTCCAGCTTGATGAGCGGCACGTGAGGCGGCAGCAGGTCGGGGGGGGACTCAACAGTCCGAGCACGACGTCAACGCCTGCGCCGAGGTTGAACACGGCTTTGAGGCGTTCGCACCCGGCCAGGACTTCCGGGATCGGCTTCCAGACGAGCGCATAGTCAGCGGCGGCCTGGTCGCCCTGCTTCCACGCACGCACCTTTGCCGCCGGCAGGGCGTGCTCGATTTCATCGATCCAGGGCGAAGTATCGCCACCCGGCATGTACAAAAGAATTTCCATTCGCAACACCCGTTCTGCATCCAAGGCGGATGCAGCATTATCGCGCAGCGATGCGCAATGCCGGTGAAACGCGAATGTGGGTGTCGGCCTTGGGTAATGCCGGCGCAATCTTTGCTGCCTGCACTTCCCCCAGCTTGAACACCGTGACCAGTTCCGACAACCGCACCGCCTGCTCGCGCAGCGACTCGGACGCGCCGCCGGCTTCTTCCACCACCACGGCATTCCTTTGCGTCACGCCTTCGATCTGGCCGATTGCATGGCTGATCTGGTCGATGCCCGACGTCTGCTTCTCGCTGGCCGCAGCGATATCGCTGACGATATGCGTCACGCGGCGTACGCTCTCAACGATATCGCCCATCGTATCGCCCGCTTGGTGCACCAGTTGCGCACCTGCATCGATCTTGCCGACCGAATCGTCGATCAGTTCCTTGATTTCTCGCGCTGCGCTGGCGGAGCGCTGCGCCAGGTTGCGCACTTCGCCGGCGACAACGGCAAAGCCCCTGCCCTGCTCGCCCGCGCGCGCGGCTTCCACTGCTGCATTCAAGGCGAGGATATTGGTCTGGAAGGCGATGCCGTCGATCACACCGATGATGTCAACGATGCGCTTGGCAGAGGCATTGATCGATTCCATCTTGCTGACAACTTCGGCCACCACCGCGCCACCCTTTTGCGCGGTGTCGGAGGCGGATGCGACGAAGCGATTCGCGTCGCGTGCGTTTTCCGCGTTCTGCTTGACGGTCGATGCCATCACGCTCATCGAAGAAGCGGTCTCTTTCAGCGACGAGACTTGCTGCTCGGTCTGCTGGCGCAGGTCGCGGCTGCCGGAGGCGACCTGTTCGGAGGCTTCATCGATGGCCTGCGTGGCGTGGTTGA
>DASVLM010000095.1:0-3422 GCA_036384875.1 Noviherbaspirillum sp. | reverse complement strand
AAGGCTGCCATCCGCAAGGAAAGGCGGCCTCCCAGGGCGGTCGTTTCACGTTGCCCCGGCGTGCAAACAGCCCGCTATCGGCGCTTGACCCTCACACAATGTGATGGTTTACACTCGGCCTCGTCAACATAGTAAATCCTGCGAGGCAAGACAAGATGTTATTGAGAGTGGGCGAGCTGGCCAAGCGCAGCGGCATGACGGTCCGCATGCTGCATCACTTCGATGCGATCGATTTATTGAAACCGTCGGCGCGCTCCGAGGCGGGCTATCGCCTGTACGACATGGATGACATAGGCCGCCTGCATGCGATCCAGGCTTTGCGCCAGACCGGATTGTCGTTGCGGGAAATCGGCGACTTGTTGCGGGAAGGGCAGGAGCCTCTTCCTTTGATCATCGAGCGGCAGATTTCCGTGCTGGAGCATGAAATCGAGCAGGCCGCCGAGTTGCGCGAGCGTCTGCTGTTGTTGAAAACGACGCTGACCGACGGCAAGGCGCCGGACATGGACGAGTGGCTTTCCATGCTGTCTTCGATGTCGGCATACGGAAAATATTTCAAGGCGTCGGAGATCAAGGACATCATGCAGCGCTGGAGGCAGATGTGCGCGAAGTGGCTGCCGCTGGTGGCCGACGTGCGCGACGCCATGCGGGAAAAGCTGCGGCCCGATGCGCTGGAAGTCCAGCCCCTGGCGCGGCGCTGGATGGACTTGAGCGCGCGCTGGATGAAAGGCGATGCCGAATTGATGCGGCGCTGGCAGGAGATGTACCTGCGGGAGCCGGCTGCGCAAGGCCGGCATGGGATCGACCTGGAGATGGTGATCTACATCGACAAGGCGGTTGCCATCCGGATGAAGGCCTTGCTGAAGTATTTCACGCAAGAGGATCTGCGCGCCTTCAACCTCGAGACCGACGACGACTGGCATGCGTTGGCCGAGCGCGTCGGAAAACTGGTTCGCTCCCGGGCCCAGCCGTCGGGCAGGAAAGCGCAGGAGGCCGTCGATGCCTGGAGCATGCTGCTGGACCGCACCGTCGGCCACGACGCGGCGCGAAGAGAGAAATTCCTGCGCGCGTTCGGCACGGACCCGGTGTTGCGCGCTGGCTCGGTGTTCGCCCCCGAGTTGTCCGATTTCATCCGTGCCGCGCTGGCGGTGCGGCACGAATCTCGTTGAATCCCGCTGAATCGTGTTGAATCGCGTTGAGGTGTTGTATCCAATCCAATCGAAAGGAACCGGCTTTGAAAGATTTCAACAACAAGGTGGCGGTGATTACCGGCGCCGCAAGCGGCATCGGGCGGGCGCTGGCGGAGCGTTGCGTTGCAGAAGGCATGGCCGTGGTGCTGGCCGACATTGAAGAGGCTGCGCTCAGGGAAACGGAAAAGGCATTGACGCAGAAATGCGGCAGTGTGATCGCGGTCGCCACGGATGTGTCGAAGGCGGACCAAGTCGCGGAACTCGCCCGGCGGGCCATGGAACGCTTCGGTGCGGTGCATCTGTTGTTCAACAATGCGGGCGTGGCCGCCGGCATGTCGCTATGGGGCAGCCCGCTGGAAGATTGGGAATGGGTCGTCAACGTCAATCTCTGGGGCGTGATCCACGGCATACGCACCTTCGTGCCGATTATGCTGGCGCAAAAGGAGGAGTGTCACATCGTGAACACTTCCTCCGTGGCGGGCTTGACCAGCGCGGCGTTCAACGGCATCTACGGCATGAGCAAGCATGCGGTGGTGTGCATGTCGGAAACCCTTTACAAGGAGTTGGGCGTGTTGGGCAAGCACATCGGCGTTTCCGTGCTGTGCCCCGGATTTGTGCGGACCCGGCTCATGGATTCTTCCCGCAACCGGCCCGTGGAGCTGCAAGTCGAGCGCAGGCCGTTAAGCAAGGAAGCCGAAGCCGGCCTGCAATGGGTGCGCGACCAGGTCGAAAACGGCATGCCGCCGCACGATGTTGCGAACCAGGTGTTTGAGGACATGCGCGAGGGCAGGTTTTATATTGTCACCCACCCGGAGATGCGTCCGCTTATCCGACGGCGGGCCGAAGACGTGATCGCGGAACGCAATCCGCAGTATTGACGGCATGCGTTCTGTCGTCGATTCAACTGGAAATTGACAGCCGCGTCAATAATTTATCGTTTGCGCACATGGCGTGTGCGCTGGCACAGTGAGGGCGTTTTCACCTTTTTCATCTCGATGGCGAATGATGATTCTCTACGAACGCCCCACATCGGGCCATAGCTATAAAGTGCGCCTGCTGCTTTCGATTTTGCGTGTTCCATACGAATCGACAATCATCACGGCCGAACATGGACGCAATGTCGTCGATCGCCGATACCTGGCTATGAATCCTCGCGGACAGATTCCGACGCTGGATGACGACGGCCTTGTTCGCTGGGGATCGACGGCGATCCTGTTTTACCTCGCGGGACGCTACGATGGCGAACGAACCTGGCTTCCCGAGAGCATCCATTCGGCCTCTGAAATCATGCAATGGATGGAGTTCGCGCAAAATGAGGTGCAAGGCCTGTTTTTGTCGCGCGCGATTCAGAAGTTTGGATATCCCGGGGATTTGCCGTCCGCGCAGCTTCAAGGAAACCGGGCATTGGACATCCTCGATGCGAGATTGAACGGACGCAACTGGCTGTGCGGCGATGGCCAGACTATTGCCGATATCGCCTGCTTCCCTTATGTCGCGCTCTCATTCGACAATGGCTTCGATCTCAGAAGCCGAAAGGCCGTCACAGCGTGGATCAGGCGCATGACGCAGCTCGATGGTTTCATTGCCCTGCCTGGCATGGAACCCCTGGAAGCTTACCTTGCCGGCCGATAAATGGAAAAACCAGTGCTGCAAGACAAGGGTAACGTCGCCGTATTTGACGAGCCTCCGCTTTCTCATGCGGAAGCGCTGCTGCTCAAGTACATCCGTGCCAAGGACGGCAACAGGCCGCATGTGCTGCAAGGGGTGTTTGCCGAAGACGCGCTCCTGGAAATGGCGGTGCAAAGCGACAATATCGATTTTCCCCCGGCGGTTGAGTCTTCCGACGCCATCGTCGATATTCTGGTTCGCAAATTCGCCGCAAAGTATGAGAATGTGTACACGTTCTATCTGCAACGTCCGCCGGTCGATGAGCGGATCAATGCCTTCACGTGCCACTGGCTGGTTGGCATGACCGATAAGGAAACCGGAACCGGGCGCGTGGGCACCGGCACCTATCGCTGGCAGTTCAGCGATGCCACGCCGATGCAAGTCATCAGCTTGCGCATCGACATCGAATGCATGGAGATCGTACCGGTCGAAGCTGCCTTGCCCATGCTGAACTGGGTCACGAGCCTGCCATATCCCTGGGCCAATGCGCGCGACGTGTTGCGATGTGCCCCGCAACTGGAGACTCTGCGTCCGGTCTACGCGGCGATTCGGCGGCGCGATGCGGCA
>DASVLM010000094.1:0-2880 GCA_036384875.1 Noviherbaspirillum sp. | reverse complement strand
GGTTACGGTGCGGAAGCTGTTCATCCGTACCTCGCGATGGACACGCTGGCCGAAATGGCCAAGGACCTGCCGGGTGACCTGACGCCGGAAAAGGCGATCTACAACTTCCAGAAGGCAGTCGGCAAGGGCCTGATGAAGGTCATGTCCAAGATGGGCATCTCGACCTACATGTCCTACTGCGGCGCGCAGATCTTCGAAGCGATCGGCCTGAACAAGGCGATGGTCGACAAGTACTTCAAGGGCACGGCATCCAACGTCGAAGGCATCGGTGTGTTCGAAGTGGCAGAGGAAGCGTTGCGCCTGCATCGCCTGGCCTTCAGCGAAGATCCTGTGCTGGCCAACGCGCTCGACGCCGGCGGCGAATACGCGTTCCGCGTGCGCGGCGAAGACCATATGTGGACGCCGGACGCGATCGCGAAGCTGCAGCACTCCACGCGTGCAAACAACTTCAACACCTACAAGGAATACGCCCAGATCATCAACGACCAGTCCAAGCGCCACATGACGCTGCGCGGCCTGTTCGAATTCAAGATCGATCCGAGCAAGGCGATTCCGCTGGATGAAGTCGAGCCCGCGAAGGAAATCGTCAAGCGCTTTGCCACCGGCGCAATGTCGCTCGGCTCGATCTCGACCGAAGCGCACTCCACGCTGGCGATCGCGATGAACCGCATCGGCGGCAAGTCGAACACCGGTGAAGGCGGCGAAGACGAGAACCGCTATCGCAACGAACTGAAGGGCATCCCGATCAAGAAGGGCTCGACCCTCGCATCCGTCATCGGCAAGGACCGTATCGAAGCCGATATTCCGCTGATGGAAGGCGATTCGCTGCGCTCCAAGATCAAGCAGGTCGCATCCGGCCGCTTCGGTGTTACTGCCGAGTACCTCGTGTCCGCCGACCAGATCCAGATCAAGATGGCGCAAGGTGCAAAGCCGGGCGAAGGCGGCCAGTTGCCGGGCCACAAGGTGTCCGAATACATCGCGAAGCTGCGCTTCTCGGTGCCGGGCGTGGGCCTGATTTCGCCGCCGCCGCACCACGACATCTATTCGATCGAGGACCTGGCGCAGTTGATCCACGACCTGAAGAACGCCAATCCGAAGGCATCGATCTCGGTCAAGCTGGTTTCCGAAGTCGGTGTCGGCACGATTGCCGCGGGCGTGGCCAAGGCCAAGGCGGACCACGTCGTGATCGCCGGCCATGACGGCGGCACCGGCGCATCGCCGCTGTCGTCCATCAAGCACGCCGGCTCGCCGTGGGAACTCGGCCTCGCCGAGACCCAGCAGACGCTGGTGCTGAACCGCCTGCGCAGCCGTATCCGCGTGCAAACCGACGGCCAGATCAAGACCGGTCGCGACGTCGTCATCGGCGCGATGCTGGGTGCAGACGAATTCGGTTTTGCTACCGCGCCGCTGGTCGTCGAAGGCTGCATCATGATGCGCAAGTGCCACCTGAACACCTGCCCGGTCGGTGTTGCGACCCAGGATCCGGTGCTGCGTGCGAAGTTCCAGGGCAAGCCCGAGTATGTCGTGAACTACTTCTTCTTCGTCGCCGAAGAAGTGCGCCAGATCATGGCCCAGCTTGGGATCCGTACTTTCAACGAGCTGATCGGCCGCGCCGACCTGCTCGACAAGTCGAAGGCGATCTCGCACTGGAAGGCGAAGGGCCTCGACTTCAGCAAGATCTTCCATCAACCGGAAGTGCCGGCCTCCGAGCCGCGCTACCAGGTGGAAGAGCAGGATCATGGCCTCGAAAAGGCCCTGGACCACAAGCTGATCCAGCAGGCGCAGCTGGCGATCGAGAAGGGCGAGAAGGTTTCCTTCATTTCGCCGGTCAAGAACCTCAACCGTTCCGTCGGTGCGATGCTGTCTGGCGTGGTGGCGAAGAAGTATGGCCACGACGGCCTGCCGGACGACACCATCCACATCCAGTTGCAAGGTACGGCCGGCCAATCGGCAGGCGCGTTCCTGGCACATGGCGTGACGCTGGACTTCGTCGGCGAAGGCAACGACTACGTCGGCAAGGGCTTGTCGGGCGGTCGCATCATCGTGCGTCCGAACACCGAGTTCCGTGGTTGGGCGGTCGATAACATCATCGTCGGCAACACGGTGATGTACGGCGCGATCTCGGGTGAAGCTTTCATCAACGGCGTAGCGGGTGAGCGCTTTGCGGTGCGTAACTCCGGTGCGACGGCGGTAGTCGAGGGCACCGGCGATCACGGCTGCGAATACATGACCGGCGGTACCGTTGTCGTGCTGGGCGCTACCGGCCGCAACTTCGCAGCGGGCATGTCGGGCGGTATCGCCTACGTGTACGACCCGGATGGTGAGTTCGCCAACAAGTGCAACATGGCGATGGTGTCCATCGAGAAGGTACTGGCGGCGCATGAGCAGGAAGCCGCCATCGATCGTGCGATCTGGCACGCGGTCAAGCGCGGCGGCCAAACCCAGACCGACGAGGAAATCCTCAAGAGCCTGATCGAGCGCCACTTCAAGTACACCGGCAGCACACGCGCGCGCAACCTGCTGGATGCCTGGTCCACCAGCCGCGAGAAGTTCGTGAAGGTCTTCCCGAACGAATACAAGCGTGCATTGCGCGAGCTGTTCGCAGAAGCGCAGGCCAAGGAAAAGATTGCGGCGTAAGACAAAAGATACTGAAGGAACATCATGGGAAAAGTAACTGGCTTTCTTGAATTCCAGCGCCTGCAAGAGGCGTCCGAAGCGCCGCAATTGCGCAAGAAGCACTACAAGGAATTTGTCGTTCACTTGAGCGATGCCGACGCCAAGGTACAGGGCGCGCGCTGCATGGATTGCGGCATCCCGTTCTGCAACAACGGCTGCCCGGTCAACAACATCATTCCGGACTGGAACGACCTCGTTTACCAC
>DASVLM010000093.1:0-7848 GCA_036384875.1 Noviherbaspirillum sp. | reverse complement strand
GTCCCTTTTGAACAGCTCGTGGAATATGTCGTCGATCAGATTCTCTGCGGCGACGAATGCGACGATCCTACCCACCATCATCACTGATACAACAAAAAAATCATGGCATACGATTTGGAAGAACAGGAGCAGCTAGCTTCGCTGAAGGCATGGTGGAACCAGTACGGAAATCTGGCGACTTGGTTGCTTATTGTCGCGCTCGCGGGTTATGCAGCATGGTCTGGCTGGCGTTACTACCAGCGTACGCAGTCCGCGCAAGCAGGGCAGCTCTATGAGGAGTTGCAGAAGGCGGCGGCGTCCAAGGACGCAGCAAAAGTGCAGCGTATCGTGACCGATATGACGGACAAGTTCGGCCGCACAGCCTATGCGCAAATGGGAGAGCTGGTAGCCGCAAAGAGTTCCTTTGATGCCAAAGATTTGAAAGCGGCGAAGGCGCAATTGCAATGGGTAATCGATCACGGCAGCGACGAATACAAGGCAATCGCACGTATCCGGCTGGCGGGAGTGTTGCTTGATGAAAAGGCCTATGACGAGGGCTTGAAAACGTTGTCCGGTGATTTTCCGGAGCAGTTTGCTGCCGCAGTAGCAGACCGTAAAGGCGACATACTCGTCGCGCAGAACAAGCTGGACGACGCACGTGCAGCCTACAAGCTGGCTCTCGAAAAATCGGACCAGAAAGATCCCGGCCGCCAGCTCATCCAGATCAAGCTGGATGCGATCGGCGGTGCCGACAAGGCTGCAGCATAAACAAACAGAACAACAAGGGGGAATACATGCGCACTGCCGTTACGCTATCCACGTTCGCTGCTGCCGTCGTGCTTGCAGGCTGTTCGACGCTATCCTCGCTCAATCCGTTTTCCAGCAAGGCAGAGAAGAACCCGCCGGCGCCGCTCGTGGATTTCAAGCCTAGTCTGACCGTCAAGACGGCTTGGACGGTGTCGATAGGGGCAGCACGTGGATCCGTCTTCGCTCCCGCACTTGCCAACGACAGCGTATTCGCTGCAGCTTCAGATGGAACGATTGTGCGCGTCGATGCGGCTACTGGCCGCCAGGTATGGAAGGTCAACGCCGGAATGTCACTGACCGCCGGAGTGGGCACAGACGGTTTGCTCGTCGCGGTCGCGGGCGAGAAGGGGGCATTGATTGCATTTGATGCCGACGGCAAGCAGCGCTGGAAGATTCAAGCTTCCAGCGAAGTGCTGGCATCTCCTGCGGTCGGACAGGGGCTGGTCATTGTGCGCACGGTTGATAACCGGATTTCTGCCTATGATGCAGAAACCGGCAATCGTCGCTGGGTCATGCAGCGTACTGCGCCGCCGCTGACTTTGCGCGCCGCATCCGGCATCGCTATTTCCGGGCCGACGGCTTATGTCGGCATGCCCGGAGGTCGCTTGCTCGCATTGGCAGTGTCCAACGGCGGTCCTCGCTGGGAAGTACCGGTTGGCGACCCCAAAGGTACGACCGAACTCGAACGAATTGCCGATGTCGCCGGCACGCCGGTTGTCGCCGGACGCGATGCCTGTGCTGTTGCGTATCAGGGACGTGTCGCCTGCTTCGATGCCGTCACCGGCGCCCCCCGCTGGGCAAAGGATTTTTCGAGCGATGTCGGCGTCGCTGTCGATGAGCACAATCTTTATGCCGCAGACGATCGCGGTGCCGTGAACGCCTTTGTTCGCGATACCGGTACCGGCGTATGGCGCAATAACAAGTTGGCAAATCGCCGGCTCTCGACACCTGCTGCGGTGAGCCGAGCGGTTGCCGTCGGTGACAGCCAGGGCTATGTCCATTTCTTGTCACGCGAAGATGGTGCCTTCGTCGCTCGTGTCGCAACCGACGGCAGCAGCCTGACTGCTGCAGTGCCGGTCGTGCATGGTCGCAATGTGATTTTTCAAACCCAAGCCGGAACCCTGGTTGCCTTGGCAACTGAATGATATTTGATGAAGCCTGTAATCGCCCTAGTAGGCCGGCCTAACGTCGGCAAATCAACGTTGTTCAACCGGCTTACCCGGTCTCGCGACGCGCTTGTCGCCGATCTTCCCGGTTTGACGCGCGACCGGCACTACGGAGAGGGGCGAATTGGTGAGCGTCCATTCCTGGTCATTGACACCGGTGGATTCGAACCGGTCGCCAAGGAAGGCATCATGCACGAAATGGCCAAGCAGACCAAGCAGGCGGTCGCCGAAGCCGACGTGGTGGTGTTCATCGTTGATGGCCGTCAAGGCTTGACCCCGCACGACAAGACGATTACGGACTTCCTGCGCAAATCCGGGAGGCCGGTGCTGCTCGTCGTGAACAAGGCGGAAGGGATGAAGTACACCACCGTCACCGCCGATTTCTACGAACTCGGCATGGGCGATCCCTATGTCATTTCGGCTGCTCACGGTGACGGCGTGCCGGATCTCGTCAACGAGGCTCTCGACCAGCTCGAGAAGAGCCGGTCTGCTGACTTGGAAGAACTCGAAGTGCCGCAGCGGGGCATTAAGCTGGCAATCGTGGGGCGTCCAAACGTCGGCAAATCGACGCTGGTCAATACCTTGCTGGGCGAAGACCGCGTAATCGCTTTCGACATGCCGGGAACCACGCGCGATTCCATCGAGATTCCCTTCGAGCGAGAAGGCAAGCATTACACCTTGATCGACACCGCGGGCATCCGTCGTCGCGGCAAGGTATTCGAGGCAATTGAAAAATTCTCGGTCGTCAAAACGTTGCAGTCGATTTCCGAAGCGAACGTCGTGTTATTGCTGCTTGATGCCCAACAAGATATCTCCGAACAGGATGCGCATATTGCCGGGTTTATTCTTGAGTCTGGCCGCGCGCTCGTGGTCGGCATCAATAAATGGGATGGACTCCCCGCCGACAAGCGTGACGAAATCAAGATCGATGTCGAGCGCAAGCTGAGTTTCCTGTCCTTCGCCAAATTCCATTTCATTTCGGCGTTGAAGGGAAGCGGCATCGGTCCATTGATGAAATCTGTCGATAGCGCATATGCAGCGGCGATGGCGAAGCTGTCGACGCCGCGCCTGACCCGGGCCCTAATCGAAGCGGTGGAGCATCAGCAGCCGCGTCGCAAGGGCTCCATCAGGCCGAAGATGCGCTATGCGCACCAAGGTGGACAAAACCCGCCTGTAGTGGTCATCCACGGCAACGCGCTTGATGCAATCGACGACAATTACAAGCGCTATCTTGAGAAGCATTTCCGCGAAACTTTTTCGTTGGTTGGCACTCCATTACGTATCGAGCTGCGTTCAGGCAAGAACCCCTTTGCCAAAGAGGCAAAATAGGGTTTGATTGGCACGAAACGCAAAAATCGATTACAGTCGTAATTCACTGAACTGGCGACACTTGAAATCCTTCGAGTCGTCGCCAACTCCACATCACAACAACACAATTGGAGCCGCCATGAGCAATAAAGGGCAATTGTTACAAGACCCGTTTCTCAATGCCTTACGCAAAGAGCACGTACCCGTTTCCATCTACCTCGTCAACGGCATCAAGCTCCAGGGACACATCGAATCTTTCGATCAGTATGTCGTTCTGTTGCGAAATACCGTGACGCAGATGGTTTACAAGCACGCTATTTCTACCGTCGTTCCAGCGCGTGCAGTCAACCTCAATCTCGATTCGGATTCAGAATAATATCGTTACCCAATCTACAACCCTCATGCGCGCTGCATTAGTCGGCGTCGATTTCGGCAAGGGTGATTTTGCCGCCAGTCTGGAAGAACTTTCCCTGCTTTCCAAATCCGCTGGTGCGGAGCCGATCATAACGATCACGGGCCGGCGTCCGAGTCCGGACGCAGCCCTGTTCGTCGGTTCGGGCAAGGCTACTGAAGTTGCCGATGCGATCGTGCGCGAGCATATCGATATCGTCATCTTCAACCATGCTTTGTCGCCTGCGCAGCAGCGCAATTTAGAGCGGCATCTGAAGGTGCGAGTCGTGGATCGCACCAGTCTCATCTTGGATATCTTTGCCCAACGCGCCAAGAGCCACGAAGGCAAGGTGCAGGTGGAGCTGGCGCAACTCCAGCATCTCGCTACGCGACTGGTGCGCGGCTGGACTCACCTGGAACGGCAAAAGGGTGGTATCGGTTTGCGTGGCCCGGGTGAGACTCAGCTCGAAACCGACCGCCGCCTGCTCGGCGATCGCGTCAAGATGCTGCGCGGCCGGCTCGACAAACTGCATCGCCAGCGCGAAACACAGCGGCGTTCGCGCGACCGCAACAATACGTTTTCAGTATCACTCGTCGGATATACCAACGCCGGCAAATCGACTCTGTTCAATTCGCTGACCAAGGCGCAAGCATATGCTGCAAACCAGCTGTTTGCGACTCTCGATACCACGTCTCGTCGCATTTACCTGGGTGAGGTGGGGAGCGTTGTTATTTCCGACACCGTGGGCTTCATTCGTGAACTGCCTCACCAACTCGTGGCTGCTTTTCGTGCGACTCTGGAAGAAACCATCCATGCCGACCTGCTGCTGCATGTCGTGGATGCTGCCAGCCCGGTCCGCATGGAGCAGATCGAGCAGGTCAATTCAGTGCTTGCTGAAATCGGTGCCGATCATATTCCTCAGATTCTGGTGTGGAACAAGATCGATGCTGCGGGGCTGGAGCCGGCTTTGGAGCGTGATGAATATGATAAAATCCGGCGTGTTTTCATTAGCGCCCAGACTGGGGCTGGCCTCGACCTGCTGCGAGACGCTGTCGCCGAATACGCGAAAGCTAGCGCGATCGCGCGTCTCGACCAAGTTCCGGTGAGGGAGCATAACGATGCGCGAACCTGATAATTGCCTGCATTGCTACCCACTCTTTGCCGGATAACGAGCGAATGCCAATTCCTCTCCCAAGAAAAATCGGCCTCAAGTTTTCTCTGAACGACCCTCGTTGGGGGCGCGGATCTCAGGATAACGGTCAACACCAGGACGGCAAGCGACCACCCGAAGGTCCTCCCGATCTCGATCAACTCTGGCGCGATTTCAATCAGCGCCTGAATCGCCTTTTCGGCAACCGGGGCGGCGGCCGTGGCGGTGACGGCGGGAATTTCGGTCCCGATATGAGAGGTGCCGGAGTAGGCGTAGGCCTGATCGGCGCCATCATTCTCTTCTTGTGGCTTGTCAGCGGTTTCTTCATCGTGCAGGAAGGGCAAACTGCCGTCGTGCTCACTTTTGGCAAGTTCGGCCATGTAGCTCCCCCTGGCTTCAACTGGCGTTGGCCCTACCCGATCCAGACCCACGAGATCGTCAACGTCTCCCAAGTGCGTACCGTGGAAATCGGCTATCGCAACAGCGTGCGCAACAAGCAGTTGCGCGAGGCACTGATGTTGACTGACGACGAAAACATCATCGACATTCAGTTTGCCGTTCAGTACAAGCTCAAGAATGCATCCGACTGGATCTTCACCAATCGCGATCAGGAAGACACTGTGCGCCAAGTGGCCGAGACGGCGATTCGCGAAATTGTCGGCCGGAGCAAGATGGATTTCGTCCTGTATGAAGGTCGGGAAAAGGTGGCGCTCGACGTCAACCAGTTGATGCAGCAGATTCTTGATCGCTACAAGATTGGCGTGCAGGTCACCAATGTGACAATGCAGGGCGTGCAACCGCCAGAGCAGGTTCAGGCTGCATTCGACGATGCCGTCAAGGCGGGGCAGGACAGGGAGCGCCAGAAGAACGAAGGGCAGGCGTATGCAAATGACGTGATCCCCAAGGCGAGGGGAGCAGCTTCCCGTCTACTGCAGGAGGCCGAAGCATATCGAGCGCGTGTCATCGCCAATGCTCAGGGCGACGCATCGCGTTTCAAGCAGGTGCTGGTCGAATATCAGAAAGCACCGGCTGTCACCCGTGATCGCATGTACCTGGATACCATGCAGCAGATTTTCTCGAACACGACCAAGCTCCTGGTCGATGCCAAGGGCAGTGGTAACCTCTTGTATCTCCCGTTGGACAAGCTGATCTCGAAAACCGGTGCAGGAAACGAAGCTTCTCCGGAAAAAAACAGCTCTGCTACGATGCAGCAATCGACACCCTCAGTTCCCCAGACGGAATCGGCGCCGTCCTTCGATTCGCGCCAACGGGACTCGCGCTCACGTGATGACCGCGAATCGCGTGACAGGGAGACACGATAATGACCCGTGTCGTCTCCTATATCGTTGCGATACTGATCGCGCTGGCAATCTTGTTGTCGACGCTGTTCGTGGTCGATCAGCGGCAGTATGCGATCGTCTTCGCGTTGGGTGAAGTCAAGAAGGTCATCGATGAACCCGGATTGCATTTCAAGCTGCCTCCGCCGTTCCAAAACGTGATCTTCCTGGACAAGCGGATCCTGACTCTTGATACTCCAGAGGCGGATCGCTTTATTACGGCTGAAAAGAAGAACATCCTCGTCGACGCCTACGTGAAATGGCAGATTACCGACCCGCGTCTGTATTTCGTCAGTTTCAGTGGTGACGAGCGCCGTGCGCAGGATCGCATGTCGCAGATCGTGAAGGCCGCATTAAACGACGAAATCACCAAGCGTACTGTACGTGAGGTGATTTCCGGCGAGCGCGGCAAGGTCATGGATGCGATTCGTGGCAAGGTTGGGGAAGAAGCCAGGCAGATCGGTGTCAACATCATTGACGTTCGCCTCAAGCGTGTCGACTATGTCGAGCAGATCAACAACTCCGTGTACGATCGTATGAAAGCTGAGCGTGCGCGGGTGGCAAATGAGTTGCGCTCGACAGGTGCTGCCGAATCCGAGAAGATTCGGGCTGATGCAGATCGTCAGCGGACAGTGATCCTGGCCGAAGCCTATCGCGATGCTGAGAACATCCGTGGCGATGGCGACGCGAAGGCGTCCCAGATTTATGCCCAGGCATTCGGGCAGAATCCGGAATTCTTCAAGTTCTATCGCAGCCTTGAGGCGTATCGCGCAAGCTTCAAGAACCGCAGCGATGTGCTCGTGGTGGATCCGAACTCGGAATTTTTCAAATATTTCAAGAATTCCGGGGCCGGCGAACGCAGTCAACATTCCTCGGGTGGTTCGAAAAAATGAAGCGGGTCGGTGGTGAAGACATCATTGATCATCGCACTCGGGATGATGCTCTTAGTGGAAGGCGTCGTTCCGGCTTTTTTTCCGAGGCAGTGGCGCGAAGTATTTAGCCGCCTGATTCGATTTTCCGATGGCCAGATCCGATTCCTCGGTCTGGTCGCTTTGATTTCCGGTTTCATCATCCTGGCATTGCCCAGTTTGTTCTTTTAACGCGTTTCCTGTCATGCCCAACTGGCTCCTTCCCGAAAACATCGCTGATGTCCTGCCGTCCGAGGCGCGCAAGATTGAAGAACTGCGCCGCGCGCTGCTCGACAACTTCCGGCTCTACGGATACGAGCTTGTGATGCCTCCCATGCTTGAGTATATCGAGTCGTTGTTGACAGGCGCCGGGCAGGACATGGATTTGCGAATCTTCAAGCTGGTCGATCAACTTTCAGGTCGCACCATGGGCATTCGCGCCGATATGACGACGCAGGTAGCGCGGATAGATGCCCATTTGCTGAACCGCGAATCGGTCACGCGCCTGTGTTATGCCGGTAGCGTGCTTCATACGCGCCCCTCCGGTTTGCATGCGACTCGCGAACCGCTGCAGATCGGCGCGGAAATTTATGGCCATGCCGGCCTTGAAGCAGATGCCGAGGTCCAGGAATTGGTGTTGGCATCGCTTGCCCTTGCCGGCCTTTCCGAGGTGCGTCTGGATCTGTGTCATGTTGGGGTTCTGCGGGCGATCATCGCCAACGATCCGAAAGCGCGCGCCCGCGAATCGGAGCTGTTCGTTTTGCTTGAATCGAAGGACGTTCCAGGGCTGCATGCGCTGACA
>DASVLM010000092.1:0-3851 GCA_036384875.1 Noviherbaspirillum sp. | reverse complement strand
CGACGCCGGCAGCAAGGCGCAAAAGCTGGCCACGCTGCGCGCCATGTTCCGCGAATGGCCGTTCTTCGCGACCTTGATGTCGAACATGGACATGGTGCTGGCCGAGATCGACCTCGCCGTCGCCTCACGCTATGCCGAGCTCGTCCCCGACCGCAAGCTGCGCAACCTCATCTTCAAGCGCATCCTGGGCGAGCATGAAGTCACCTCACACTGCCTGTCCAGCATCACCGGTGCCAAGGACAGGCTCTCGGCCAACCCCATGCTGGCACGCTCGATCAAGAACCGCTTCGCCTACCTCGACCCGCTGAACCACTTGCAGGTCGAGCTGATCAAGCGCCACCGCGCCAATATGCAGGAAGGGCGCGAGCTGGAGGAACGCGTGCGGCGCGGGATACATTTGTCGATCAACGGGATTGCGGCGGGCTTGCGCAATACCGGCTGAGTCGGCCTATGCACCGATAGGCAGGGAACCGCTTGAAACAGGCGGTTCCCTGCTTTTCCATTCACCGGCACACGGCAATATCGCCAATGCGCTACCATGGGGAACGACTTTCTCCCAAGGAGCCAACATGCCCCGAGCCATCTGGAACGGCGCCGTGATCGCCGAAGCCCCGCCCGAGGCGGTCGAAACCGTCGAAGGCAATACCTATTTCCCGCCCTCGGCCATCCACTGCGAATTCTTCCAGGATAGCGGGACGCATACCGTGTGCGGCTGGAAAGGCACAGCCAGCTATTTCAACGTGGTGGTGGATGGCAAGGTCAATGCCGATGCAGCCTGGTACTATCCCGAGACCAAGGATGCCGCGCGCAACATCAAGGGTTATGTGGCGTTTTGGCGCGGCGTGGAAGTGATCAGCTGACGATTCAAACGCTGCCTTCGCGTTCGACCACGAGTATGCGCGCCTCGCCTTGCGGGCGAGCGACGTGTTCGCAACCCGCGTCGGCGTAAAAGATATCGCCGGCATGGAGCGTATGCACTTGCTCGGCGCCTTCCGTGCGGACATGCATATCGACCATTCCGTCGAGCACGGCAAACACTTCATCGCCATCGTTGACGTGCCATTGGTAGGGCCGGTCGGTCCAGTGCAGGCGTACCGTAGTGCCTTGCATGTTGGCGATGGGCAGTGCGCCCCAGGCGCGTGGAGCGGTGAAGTCCTTGCTGCGGATGAGTTTCATGATGGACCTGGCGTGCGATTTTCCAATGAAAATCATACACTTCACGCCAGCTCGCCCGCCTGCCAATCACGCACGATTTTGCGCCAATCCTACAAGCAGGCTCGATTGGCGCCTTTCCGTATATTCCCGGCCAAACCAGGGTCTCCATATCGCGGAGATTTCGGGAAATCGCCGATACGTTCTGGGTCGGAGACGAGCCATTGCCAGTCCTCCTACACCCAGTCTTCCGTGGTGAGGCGCGAGCATGCTGCGACTGTCCAGATATCGACTTTGGCCGGCAAGCGTTCGACAAACTCTCCCATCCGATCAGCCGTCATCCTGCCCCCCTGAAAGCGGCCTTTCATGCGCGCCCTCCTTGCCAAGCGGCACGTCGCCCACGCTTTCAACCAGCGCGCGCAGATCAAGACGAACCCTCTGGACAACGCTGTTCCAATCCCCCATCTGAGGCTGGCGAAAAATGCGCAGGTTCGGGTACCATGGACTATCTTCCCGTTTCAGCAGCCAGCGGTAGCAATGGTCGAAACGGTCCAGCATCCAGGTCGGTTTGCCGAGCGCCCCAGCAAGATGCACCATGGACGTGTCGACCGAAATTACCAGATCGATCTGCGAAAGCAATGCCGCAGTATCGTGAAAATCCCTTATTTCGCCCACCAAGTTGACGACCTGAGGATAGTTTTCCGGCTGCCAATTCGTGCCCTCACCGAGTTGCAAGCTGAAAAACTCGACGTCTGGAACATCCAGTAAAGGCGCAAGTTGTTCAAATCGCATGCTGCGTACCCTATCCATGGCCGCATTCATGGGCTGGTGTTTGCGTGGGTCGCCGGCCCAGGTCAAGCCGACACGCAACGCTGCGGTTTTAGTCCCCACCTTTTCCTTCCAGTGATCAATGCGTGCCGCCTCGGCACGCAGATAAGGCTGCCGACCCGGTATCGTGTCCAATTGGGTGTTCAAGGCAAAAGGAAGGCTCATTAGTGAGCACATGTAGTCGACGGGCGGCAGATTGTCACCATGGGTCAGCACCGTCTGCACGCCTGGGCAACTGAATGCTAGCGACTTCAGCGCAGGCGGCACAAATAAGTAAATTTTTGCGCCCTGCGCCGCCACCGGTTCTGTATAGCGCATGAAATGCAAGGCATCGCCATATCCCTGTTCAAAGTAAAGCAGAATGCTCTTGCCGGACAAATTTTCTTTCCCGAGCCAAGGCGGCGGCCCCAAATCGAGCGGTACCGGGGCAAAGCAATTCTTTTCCCTGTATTCGTATTCCCGCCACCCTTCCGAGTAGCGGCCAAGGCGCAACAGCAGGTGGGCTTTATTTACCCGGAGCATGGTCATCTCCGGGTACCTTGCTTCGATTTCGTCGTAGCAAGCTAGGGATTCGTCGTATTTTTCCAGCAATTCCAGCGCGCGCGACATGTTGACCCACGACTTCACGTGGTTAGGGTCGATCGAAAGCGCCCGGCGATAATAGGATATCGCCTCGGCGAATTTCCATTGCGACTGCAATGCGGAACCGGCATTGAATAAGAGTTCCGCATCCTCGGGGCGCAAAGCCAGCGCCTTCAGATATGCCGCCAGCGCCGTTTCCGGCCGCAGCATTTGCTCGTACAGGCTACCCAAGTTTGCATGAGCCTGCACGAGGTCGGGCTGCAGTGTTATCGCCCGCTGATAGGACCGCATCGCCTCTTCAAGCTCGCCTTCCATTTGCAGCAGATGACCCCGTCTGACGTGCGAGTCCGCCGCGCCCCCGTCAAGTCGCAATGCGCCATCAATCGCAATGATCGCACGCTCCCGCTTCCCCTGACGCTCCAAGACCGTGCTGAGGTTGACGTAGGCGGGCGCGAAGTCCGGCTCCAACGCAATAGCCGCCTCGAAGCTTGCAGCCGCTTCCTCCCATTGCCCTGTTGAATAATCGATATTCCCCAAAAAAAATAGGAATTCGGCTGAACATGGAAAACGCTCGACGCCCGCCGCAATTATCTGCCGGGCCTCTTTCCACCTTCCTTGCTGACATAGCAGTAAGCACAGGTCGCGGTAAGCGAGTTCCAAGCCTGGGTCAAGTCTCAGCGCTTCCCGGTAGCAGCGTTCCGCAGCGTCGGATTCGCCCGCTTCGATCAAGGAATCGCCCTCCTTCTTGCGCTGGACGCCTTTCATTGAGGAATCGAGTACACCGGACGTTAGCTGTTCCGAGCTGGATTTCGAGAAAATTGCCTTGATCCAATTAGCCATTTACGTACACACCTTTACCTGCTTATCCGAGTAATTTTCGTTGCCGTCCTCGGCAGGACGGCGTTCGGCGAATTCGGCGAGCGAACCCATCCTCACCCGCCGCGATTCAATAAAGCTTTTATCACGGGCCACTGGCGCCGCGAAATGGGCAGACGATCTTCCACCCCCGATAGCACCACCTGCCAGGATTCCTGTCCTTTATCCGGGTCGGAGGCATCGGGCATTCCGCGTTCCACGCCGGCGATGGCGCTGCGCGCGACCAGCGTATTGCGGTGCACGCGCACAAAACGCTCACCCAATTCCTGTTCCAGCGACAGGAGCGATTCTTCGATCACGTGCTCGCGCGCCCGCGTGCGCAACGTGACGTATTTCAGCTCGGCCTTGAGATAGACCACATCGGCCACGGGTACCAGCGTGAGCCTGCCGCGCTCCGGAATGGCGAAGTGGGC
>DASVLM010000091.1:0-1845 GCA_036384875.1 Noviherbaspirillum sp. | reverse complement strand
TTCACGCCGCGCGTGTATGACAACGACACCTGGTCCGACATGAAGCGCCGCAGCTACACCCGCCCGCGCGACGGCTTCATCGCGATCCACATGCCGAAGAACACCGCGGCCGGTTTCGTGATCGCCGCGTTGTCCGCCCTGACCGGTTTCGCGCTGATCTGGCAGATGTGGCTGGTCGCCGGCATCGGCTTCGCCGCGACAGTGATCGCTGCCATCGTGCATACCTTCAACTACAAGCGCGATTACTACATCCCGGCGGAAGACGTCGTCCGTACCGAAGCCGCGCGTACCCGCCAGCTGGAGAACCTTGCCCATGTCTGAAATGACCTTTGACTCAGGTGCCGCAATCGGCGCCGCACGCGGCATGAACAGCGCCGCATCGGAGATGCCCTTCCACGTGCGCGAGCACCATCCCGAAAACGGCACCCTGCTCGGCTTCTGGATCTACCTGATGAGCGACTGCCTCATCTTCGCCTGCCTGTTCGTGGCGTATGCGGTGCTCGGCCGCAACTACGCCGGCGGCCCGTCCGGCGCCGAACTGTTCGACCTGCCGACGGTAGCCATCAACACCGGCTTCCTGCTGCTGTCGTCGATCACCTACGGCTTCGCGATGCTGGAGTCGCAAAAGGGCAAGCTCGGTTCGACGCTGTCATGGCTCGTCGTCACCGGCCTGTTCGGCGCCGCTTTCGTCGGCCTGGAACTGACCGAGTTCGCGCACCTGATCCATGAAGGCGCCGGCCCGCAGCGCAGCGGTTTCCTGACCTCGTTCTTCGCGCTGGTCGGCACCCACGGCCTGCACGTTTCCTTCGGCATCGTGTGGCTGGTGACGCTGCTGATCCAGCTGAAGAAGCACGGCCTGATCCCGGAAAACCGCCGCCGCCTGATGTGCCTGTCGATGTTCTGGCACTTCCTCGACGTGATCTGGATCGGCGTGTTCACCTTTGTCTACCTGATGGGAGTCTTGCCATGAGCGAGCATCACAATCATTCCGCAGGTCATGGCGGCCATGACCATCATGATCATCACGACACCCATGCCGACCACGGCAGCCTGAAGACCTACCTGCTCGGCTTCCTGCTGTCGGTGATCCTGACGGCGATCCCGTTCTGGCTGGTGATGGACAACATCATCGCCAAGCCCAAGGTCACCGCCGGCGTGCTGCTGGTGTTCGCCGCGATCCAGATCGTGGTGCACATGATTTACTTCCTGCACATGAACACGCGCTCGGAGGGCGGCTGGTCGATGCTGGCGCTGATCTTCACCGTGGTGCTGGTCGTGATCGTGCTCTCCGGATCGATCTGGGTGATGTACCACCTCGACCACAACATGATGCCGCACATGTCGCCCGGCATGTCGGCGCAGCAGATGCGCGACATGCCATGACGGACCCCGCGGCGCGGCCGCGCTCGCGCGCCGCACTGATGGCCCTGGCCGCATTCGCCGTGATGGCGTTTGCGGCCTTTGCCGCTCTCGGCACCTGGCAACTGTTCCGGCTGGAATGGAAGCTGAACCTGATCGACCGCGTCGAGCACCGCGTGCATGCACCGCCGGTGCCGGCGCCGGGGCCTGCGCAGTGGCCGCACGTCAACGCTACCGACGACGAGTACAAGCATGTGCAGCTCGCCGGCACCTTCCTCGATTCCCTCGCCACGCCGGTCCAGGCCAGCACCGAACTCGGCTTCGGCTACTGGCTGCTGACGCCGCTGCGCAGCGACGACGGCAGCATGGTGTTCATCAATCGCGGTTTCGTGCCGGTCGAGGACCTGTCGGCCGCGCTCACCGCCGGCAAGCAGGAACGCGGCCCGGTCACCGTTACCGGCCTGCTGCGCATGAGCGAGCCCGGCG
>DASVLM010000090.1:0-2289 GCA_036384875.1 Noviherbaspirillum sp. | reverse complement strand
TGGTGAAGAACGTGCCGCATGTGGCAATGACGGATGAAACCTACGCGTCCGCGCAATCCATCGGCGCTGCACAGCAGGCGATCCGGCGCTTCGTGTATGCGCGCAGTGCAGCCTTCGTCGCCGCCAGTCGCGGCGGCTTTCGGCTGTATGAAAGCTACGGCGCCCCCTTGTCGCGCTGCTTCCGTTCCTGTCTGTGCATCGACAATGCATCCTTCGCTCCGGGCTTCGGTGCAGAGGACAAGCGTTACGACTTCATTTTTTCCGGCCACATGGAAGAAGTGGCGAACCCGATGTTCGTGCCGAGCGTGGCGACCGAAACCGCCCGGCTGCTGGGCCGCAAGGTGCGTTTGCTGCTGGCGGGCGCGGGCGAGCTGGAGAACCGGGTTCACAAGTCGGTGGCGCGGCGCAGCGAATTCGTCGATGCGGATTTCGTCACCTGCAGTTCGCCCGAGGAATTGCCGGCCTTGTATCGCTCGGCGCGCATCTTCCTGTTTCCGACCTTGTCCGATCCCTGGGGCGTGGCGGTCAACGAAGCCTGCGCTGCCGGCCTGCCCGTGATAGTCACGCCGGAGGCTGGTGCGGCCGGCGAACTGGTGCGCGATGGCGAGAACGGTTTCGTATGCGACCTGAACGTCGCCAATTGGGCCAATTCGGCCGCGCTGCTGCTGGAGCAAGAGGACACGCGGCGCAACTTCTCGGCTCGCAGCCTGTGGCTGGTGGAGGAATACAACTACGACAATGCCGTAAACGGTTTGCTCGATGCCTGCCGCTATGCGCTCGATTCCCGCGCGCACGGCCACGTCGGCAAGCCGATCTGATCGCAAGCGCGCTGCACTGCCGCCTCGTCGAAGCCCTTTTCGGCGTCGATAACGACGGCGTGCTCGCGCTCTGGCGCCGACAGCGGGATGTAATGCGCGAGCTGGCGTTCAAGCACGTCGACATCGGCATCGGACGGATCGCCTCCCGTCTTCGCGCGGGCCGCGACGCGTTCGCGCAGCGTCTTGTCGCTTGCCTGCAGTTCGAGGATGAAAAACGGCACCGGCATGCCTGCCGCCAGGCGGGCAAATGCTTCGCGCTGCCGAGGTTCGAGGAAGGCCGCATCGACTACCACGCTCAAGCCCTCGGCGAGCAGGCAGCGCGCCAGCTCTTCCAGCCGGCCGTAGGTCATGTCCGTCATGCCGGATGCATACAGGCCGCTGGCTGCGCCGTCGCGTGCGGTCGGCGCCATGCCGGCGAGGCGCTTGCGTTCGAGATCGGAACGCAGACGGATCACCCCTGCGCGTTCGACCAGCTTCCGGGTAAACGTGGATTTGCCGCTGCCGGAAAAACCGGAGGTGATCACCAGGCGGCCGCTGCCGGCATGGGACAAGGTCTGGCAAAGTTCGAGATAGCCGCGCGCCTCGGCACGTGCGCTTGCCGCTTCTTGCGAATGGATGTCCTGTTGCGAGGCACGCAACAACGCCACCTTGCAGCGGACCGCCGCCCGCTGCACAGCGTAAAAGCGCAGCAGTCGCACGCCTTCGTAGTCGCCCGTGATTTCCAGGTAGCGGTTCAGCAGCCGTGCCGCGAAGTCCTGTCTGTTGTGGCGGCACAAGTCCATGTAGATGAAGGCGAAGTCGTCGATGACGTCGATCCAGCGCAGCGATTCGTTGAAGTCGATGCAATCGAAGACTTCCACCTTGCCGTCCAGCGTGAGGATATTGCCGGCATGCAGGTCGCCGTGGCAATCCCGGATGAAACCACCCTGCTTGCGTGCCGCGAATACCGCGTCCAGCCGTGCAAGTTCGGCGTCTGACCACGCAGCGCATTCTGCGGCGAGACGGCGGCCGCCTTCCGGCACCAGCGCCTTGATCGAGCTGAAGTTGTCATGCGCGACCGCTGCCACGCTTGCAGCCGAACCCCATGCGGCGTCGATGCCGGCAATCGCGGTTTCCTGGTGAAACTGCGCCAGATGCAATGCCAGGCCATCGACTTCGTCCGGCGTCAGCACATTGCGCTGCAGCCGCCCGCTCCACAGGCAGTCCTGCGAAAACGCCTTCATCTTGACGGCAAATTCGATCGCCCGCTCCGGCTCACCGATCACAGGGTTTTCCGGCGTGCCGCCGATGGATTCGACGCCAAGATAGAGGTCGGGCGCCATTCTCCGGTTCAACCGCACTTCTTCATGGCAGAAATGCCGGCGTTTTTCCAGCGTCGAAAAATCCGCGAAATCGAAATGCAGCGCCTTCTTCAGCTTGTAAGCGGTATCGCGGGCAACGATCACCCAGGAAAGATGCGTCTCATGCACGG
>DASVLM010000089.1:0-4298 GCA_036384875.1 Noviherbaspirillum sp. | reverse complement strand
GGCTTGCATCTTCGAATGCCTTGAACTGGTAGATCGCCGCGTTCATGTTCTGGGCGTTGAACAAGCCGAGTACGCTCAACAGCCTAAAATCATCGACCGTCAACCCGGTAACGCGCTCGAACAGTGCCGAATCCAGTGACTCGATTACGTCTTTCAGCGCTTCTTCGCGGAAGTCGGTGACGTACATGAACACCGGAATCCGCGCCAGAAATTTCTGCAGCTTCTTTCGGATTTCCTGGCGCTTCTTCGCGGTATCCGATTGCTCCCGTTTCTGGTCGTCGTCCAGTTCGCCACCCTGCACACGCTTCGCCTTCTTGAGCTTCCTGGTCGAGGTGACAACTTGCTTCGCGTTGTTTGCAAGCGCGCGGAAGTCTTCGATCTGCTCGAGAGTCCTCAACAAATCGGGATGATCCAGCACCGCGCCCAGCGTGTGTTCGTTGACCTCCACCAGCAGCGGGGAATTCCAGCGCGCCGCCAGCGCCGATGCACCGATGCCCGCCGTGGCCCAGTCCATCACCGCATCGGTGTCCAGCTTGCGCATCTCACCATTGTCGAACGCATAGATGGGTAGATAGTTGATCAACTGCCCCACCGCATCGGATGGCTTCACTTCGCCGCTGTTCGCAAGACGAATGCCGTATTCGGCCACCAATGACAATGCGCGGTTGGGATCGAACTCGAAGACGTAGCAGGTTTGCTTCTTGACCTTGAGATGGCCCTCGGCGTCGCGTTCGGCCCACGGCGACTGCACACGGAACGCGGCTTGGAAGTACGACTCCGGCGATTTCAGCGAGCGCAACATGAAGATCCCGCCCCACTGCGGGACAGTGACACCGGTCAGCAGCTTGCCACATGAGAGCGTGATGGAGCCCGACTTGCCGTGGACTGCCGCTGTTTCGATGGCAAGCTCCACCGGCGGTAACGCGTCCACACCCTGTCCGGCCGCGTTGCCCGCCGCAACCACGGCTTCGAAATCCTTGAAGAACGCGTGCGCCTGCAGCAGATCGCGCATCGCGAAGCACGCTGCCACGTCGGCCATGTACCAGATGCTGTGCATTACCGCCGAGCGGAAATCCGGCGACTCATAAGGAAACGGCGCGCGTTTGTCGGCCGCCATCACTTGCACCTTGATCTGGCCTGCGAGTTTGCCGCGTAGCATTTCAAGGAATTCTGAAACGCGCGTCGGGTCATCGAATGAGCATGCGCCGGGCTCGGTGATGCGTGCTCCGGGATTGGAATGGCTGGCTTTGAAATACTCGCTCAGCGAAAATCCGTCGAACTCACCATCGTCCGCCCATGCCTCGGCCTTTTCGCCGATCCGGTACGCGTACATCTCCATGCGGGGCAGCTCGCGGTATGGATTGAGGCCGTTAGCGGCGTTCCACTTCTCCTTTTCCGATTGTTCGTCGATATACGTCCAGTTGAAGATCTGATCCTCGCTGAACTCACCGTTGGTGATGGCGCGAAACGGTGTGCCCGAGAGGTACAGGTAATGCGCGGCAGTCAGCCCCAGATCATCATCGGTGACGCTTTCCTCCGGCTCCTCGCGCTCCGCCTGCGCCTTGTCCACCGGGTCATACAGGTCGCGTGCTGACGTGCGCCATGCACCGAAGTGATACTCGTCGATGACGATACAATCCCAGTCGATCAGGTGGATCGCTTCGTTGTGCGCTTTGATCTGGCCGTCCTCGGTGCGGCCATTCAAATCCTGGAACGACGCGAACCATACCTGCGCATCACTCGCATCGGCGGCCTTGTCGCGCACGCCCTCGGGCGTGTCGCGGTCGATGAAACGCCAACCTGCGAAGTCAACATGGTTCAGAAGATCATCGCGCCATGCCGACTGCACGGCCGGCTTATAGGTGAGCACCAGCACCTTGTTCCAGCGCATCCAGCGCGCCAGTTGATAGGCGGTGAAGGTCTTGCCGAAGCGCATCTTGGCGTTCCACAGGAACTTCGGCGCGCGACCGTGCGCATGCTTGCGGAAGTAAGCCGCCGTCACGTCCACGGCCTGCTTTTGTTCCGGCCGCATCTTGAAGCTTTCCGTGCGTGTAGCGTCGAAGGCCGCGCCAGTGCGCACGACCTGGATCGCCGCCTTCACTTCGTCCAGTGTGCATTCGAACCATTCGCCACCGGGCCGCCTGATGCCACGCGCAACCAGTACCGCATGCACTTCGTGATCGGAAAACTCTCTGCCGTCCGAACGCGTCGCTGGTTCATCCAGCAAAATTGTCACGCCACCGAGGTCCGGATACGCAGTGCCGAGTTGTTGCTTGATGCGCTCACGTGCGGTGCGCCGCGTGGTCTCGCCAACCTTGATCAGGCCGGCGCCCTCGGTCATCTTTCGCCCGATCCTACGTCGCCACGATTCGCCATCCTTTCCGATTACCGTATACGCGTAGATGCGGCGACTCATTCCTTGTCCTCCCTCACACCGCTTCGGTGCTTGTTGCCACCCGGAAGATGACTCATGGGAATGGGTGAGTCCAGCGACAGATTCACCGTACGCGGATTGATGGAACGCTCGATGTACTCGCGCTCCTCGGCTGTCAATCCGAACTTTTTGTACAGCTTTTCGTCCGTCCAGCGGGTTTTCATGTCGAGCATAGGCACGAAGCGAAAGCGATCCGGTGTCAAGTGTTGTGTCGTTTTGCGTTGAAGCACGAGGAAACGCACGAACTTAGTGGCGAGGTAGTGTGCGTAATTCTCTGTTTCTCCGGGTGTATCGAACATACCTGCAATAAAGTAAGTCTGCGTGCAAGCAGAACCAGGCGCTACTGCGATTGGCTCACCAATAACGTACGAGGTCTCGCGCCCATGACCATCACCAGCCATAGGAATGAGGACCTTCCACTTGTCCACAAAATCATGGTTGCGTTCTAGCTGATCGCTACGCACATAGCCGATTTTTGTTCCGAACACCACCGGAATTGAGCCCCGGAAGGGCTTCTCCGCAGCGTGTCTGTAGTTTGTACGAAGTCCGAATGGCACTTGGGGTCCGAATTCGCCTTCGACACGCGCAGATATCTTTTTTAAAACTTTTTTTATAATAGCTGCGGCCTCGTTGTCTCGAATCAATACTCCGTCACCATCACGCAGATCACGCTTTATTGCGGAAATAATGCTTCCGTCGATGCGTGTGGAGAAGTCGCAGTCTCCATTATGATTTCGGTCCCAAAGGAAATAAGATATACCACCCTTAATCTCAACTCCTGGAAAACAATCAAATAGTTTTGGGTTATCTACCAACGCACGCATTCGCCGATCATGAATCATTCGATTTCGATACTCGTCCAGCCCAAGCCCGCCGGTGAACCAGCGCGATGGAGTGATCATCAGCACGTAGCGTGGATTGGCCTCGATCGCGCGCTCTATGAACAGCTGATAGACCGGCTTGGTGCGGGTATTGCCGTCACTGTCTATCTGATAAGGCGGATTCCCGACAATCACGTCGAATTTCATGCCAGACATCTCCTTGGTCGGATAGGTACCGTGAATGAAGGCATAAGCGTAGTTTTCACGGCCGACGCCGCGTTCTAGCTCTTTCGGCGCACCGCAAACCGCACATTTCGTCGACGTACCGTCCTGACCGAAATTATGCGGCGTCGGCACGAATGGCAGGTTGCCGCCCGCGTGCTTGAACCTAACCACGCTTTGTTCGCCCGACGCGTCGTGCGAACAGTACACGCTGCGGCGCACGACTTGACCGGTCAGCTCAGTGACCGACGTGCCGTAAAGCATGTTGCGGAAGATATGCTCGCGGCGCTTGGCGAAATTCGGCTCCCACGCTTCCAGCCCGACCAGCAGCCGGGCGGCCACTTCGCGCAGGACCGCGCCGGACTTGCAGCACGGGTCAAGCCACTTGTAGTCAGGGTTGGACCATACTTTTTTGGGCAGCAGATCCAGCATCGCGCGTGCCAGCCTGGGCGGCGTCGGAACTTCGTCGTTGGACAACTGCGCAAGGCAATCAAGGATGTCCGGGACATGCGTTCGGCGTGCGGCAACAGGCATGATCACCCCCCTTCTATTTGGTCATCGCGGGCGAGCGCGTCGGCTCGTGATAAGCGGCGAGCTCGGTGTAATGGATCGGCACTTCGTCACGCTTGGGTGCTGGCTCAGGATGAAACAAGTCGCGGATGGGCTCAGGTTCCGCGGAGTCATCCAGCACCGACCAGACGCGCAGAAACATCCCACTACGCAGGGCTTGGTAGTCAATCACTTCCGTGCATGATGCATCGGCCAGAAAATCCGCGTGGATGATGTTGCTGGTCACGATGGCGCGCGCCGCTGATGCAAAA
>DASVLM010000088.1:0-4314 GCA_036384875.1 Noviherbaspirillum sp. | reverse complement strand
GGCATCGCGGAGATGAGCCTGACGGCGAAGAACCTGCAACTAGGTGTGCCGATCGTGACGGCCTTCCACGTGATGCGCATGGCGGCGCTGGTGCTGACGATAGGTCCGCTGTTTCGTCTTGCGAGAAGGTACCGCGATGGCCGTACCGAAAATGCGGGGCTGAAATAAAAATGGGGCGGTGCCGCAGCACCGCCCCGAACCCCAAGGAGACAAATGAGGAAGAAGCTCCTCATTTGGCACACGCGCATCGTAGTGGATCGCCTTGAAGCAATCCAATGCTATGTACGCATCAATCTATGCATGCACTGCATAACCTGCACGACCGTTCAGTAACCTGCCGTAAAGCGCTGCCGCGAATGCGCCGGGCGTTCCAGTTCGTCGATCATTGCCGCCGCATAGTCTTCGACCGAGATGTGGCTCTGGCCATTTTGGTCGATCAGCAACTGGTCGGTGCCGAGACGGAACTTGCCGGTGCGCTGGCCGGGCGCGATGATTGCCGACGGACTCAGCATGGTCCAGTCGAGTTCCTTTTCCTGCTTCAGCAGTTGCAGCGCCTGGCGCGCGCCTTCGGCGGTGGCCTTGTACTGTTCCGGGAAATCCGGCGTATCCAGCACCTGCAAGCCGGGCGCCACTTCGAGGCTGCCGGCGCCGCCCACCATGAGCAGGCGCGCTACGCCTGCTTGTTTGGTTGCGGCGAGGATGGAACGAAACCCTTCGAGGTAATAGCCGTACACATCGCTCTGCGCATGGCCGCTGAAGGCGCTGATGACGGCATCGTGGCCGCGCAGTTGTTCTGCCAGTGCTGCGGTATCACGCACGTCGATGCCGACCGCTTTCAATCCCGGCGCAGCGGCGATTTTTTCCGGGCGCGATACCAGCGCGGTGACGCGGTGGTCGCGCGCAAGCGCTTCCTTCAACAGGCCGGAGCCGATAAAGCCGCTCGCGCCGATCAATGCAATATTCATGACGATCCTCCTTGGAAAATGCCAGGTCCGTGGTGGACGGGCCTGGATAGTTGATTGACGGGATCATGATCGCTGAAGCGATTGATAAGATAAACTGGCAATTGAATAATTGATTGTTAGAGAAAGAAGAACAATGCAGCTTGGCCACCTCGACCTCAACGCTCTCCTCATCTTCGATACCGTGGTCGAGGCAGGCAGCTTTACCGCGGCAGCCGAAAGGCTTGGCGTCGCCAAGGCCAAGGTCAGCGTGCAAGTGGCCAGGCTCGAACAACAGCTAGGCACCAGCCTCTTTACCCGCACCACGCGGCGGGTTGCGCTTACCGACGCCGGCCGCGTGCTGCATGCGGAATGCAAGCCCCTGCTGCAGGGATTGCAGGACGCGCTGCATGCCGTCGGCAATAACGATGCCGCATTGAGCGGCACGCTGCGTATCAGCACATCGGTCGATCACGCGATGCAGTCGCTGGCACCGGCAGCGGCGGAGTTCGCAACCTTGCATCCCGCGCTGAATATCGACCTGCGTTCTTCCGACCGTATCGCCGATCTCGTCGCCGAGGGCATCGATCTCGCGATTCGGCTCGGCTGGCTGCGCGACTCGTCATTGCGCGCGGTGCAACTGGGGGAATTCGATCAGTACGTGGTGGCGTCGCCGGCTTACTTGCGGCGGGCAGGAAAACCGAAGCGTCCGGAACAGTTGGCGGAATTGGAATGGCTGGCGCTGACGCTGTTGCAGTCGCCGCTCACCTGGCGCTTCACCGCAAAGTCGGGGGAAACGAGTGCAGTGCAGGTCAAGGCGCGGATCAGGACGGATTCACCCGGTGCGTTGCGCGCCATGTTGCGCCGGGGCGCAGGCATTTCGGTGCTGGACCAGTACAGCGCGGAGGAGGACATCGAAGCCGGAACACTGGTACGCGTGCTCGCTGACTGGCAGTTGCCGCGCGGCGGAGTCCATGCGGTGTATCCGTCCGGACGTCATGTGCCGCCGAAGGTGCGTGCATTCATCGACTTCTATCGTGCCTGGCTGCAGCAGCGGTAACGCGCATGGAGTTCGGCGCGCCGTTGCGGGCGGCTCGCCCTTCGGCAAACCGCCCGCAATAAACGTCAGGCCGCTGCCGGCGCGGACGCAGCCGCGTCCTTCATGGTTTTCGCGAGTACGGTATAGACCGCGACCCAGGCGTCTTTCACTTCCGGCGTGAATGCATCGCCCAGGCCCTTGCCCAGCGTGTCGAGCAGCGCAGCGGCGACGGTGTCGTAGTGCATGTCCTGCACGCCGTAGCCCACATGGCGGGCTCCGAGCGCCTGCACGGCCGGGATCAGTTCGTCCGGACGGCTCAAGCCGACAACGGCGGTGCCGATCATCGTCATGAGCTTGCGACCCTGCTCGACCATGTCGCCGCGAAACAGCGGCTTCAGGGCCGGGTCGAGTTCGAACAGCTTGTCGTAAAACAGCTTCGCCGCCACGTCGCGGATCGGCAATACCTGCTTCCATGTCTGCTGCACCAGTGCCACTTGCGTATCGTTCATTCTGCTTGTTCCTTGTTCGATTTAAATGAAATGCGCCCTGAAAGACGCATGGTGGATATGCGAGGTACGCACCCTAAAGGGACTTCTTGATCCAAGTCAAGTAAAAAAGAGATTTTGAATACATCTTTCACTACAATAGGAGTGAACCACCGGGGAAATACCATGCAGCTCACCCAATACACCGACTACTCGCTGCGCGTGATGGCCTATCTCGCGCAAGCCACCAGCCAGAGCACGATTTCCGAGATTGCCGACTACTTCGGCATTTCGCGCAACCACCTCGTCAAGGTGGTGCACAACCTGGCCAAGCACGGCTTCATTCGCAGCACGCGCGGCAAGGGCGGCGGCATTCAGCTGGCACGTTCGGCAGAACTGATGAACCTGGGCGAGATCGTGCGTGTGGCCGAGCCGCACTTCGAGCTGGTCGAATGCTTCAACCCGAACGAAGACTGCTGCATCGTGACAAAGCAGTGCGGCATGAAGTCACCGCTCTACGAAGCGCAGCGAGCCTTCATGGCGGTGCTCGACCGGACCACGCTGGCGCAGGCGGCGCTCACTACCGAATGGCAGCCGGTCCGCCTGGTGCGCGAGGGTGCGACTGACGCGGCGTCGTAAGAAGCCGACCTCCCAAGCACCTCCGCGGCAAGGAATGGCGGCTCGTAGAGCGTCGCTGCCGAAGATGTGGTGCGCCGTCATGCCGCCTTTTCCAGCGAAGGCAGCTCCGCCTCCAGTCCGGCGATGGCACGTTCCACGTCCGCCGGCTTGAGCAGCACCGGCAGCGATGGGTCGAGCAGGCAGGCAAAGAGTTGCGCCACATCCATTGCCTGGATCAGCAGGCGTCCGCCATTGGCCTTGATCACCTGCTTCACCAGCAAGCCCTCGGCCTGGCTCGCGAACGGCGTCGGCACGATCTGCGTCGGCTGGAACTCCGGCACGCCGTGCAGCTCGCCGACCAGGATGCCGACGTCCCGCCCCTGGTAATCCACCACGATGACCTGGCTGCCGGCCTCGATCGGCGTCGCCACGCCGTGCATCATCATCGCGAGGTCGAACACCCACACGAACTTGCGCTCGCCGCCCTCGCGCTCCAGCGCCAGCACGCCGATGCGCTCGCTGCGCCCGCCCATCGACACCGGCGAAATTTCGGAGGCCGGCAATGCTTCGGCCACATGCACGGCGGGCAGTGCAAACAAGTCGCCGCCGACGAAGAAGGTGGCGTATTCCATGCCGCCGCTGGCCGTGACGTCGCTCTCGATCAGGCAGTCGCTGCGGTTGGCATTGCCAGCGGCTTCGCGCACTTCGCCGAAGCATTCGAACACCACCGCGATCACGTCTTCGCTGTAGCCGTCGCTGACCTTGAACTCGCGGTAGCCGTTCGACACGGTGCAGCCCATGATCGCGTAATGGCCGTCGTGGATGACGATGCGCGACGCACTGCTGCCGTTGGGCAGCTTGAGCAGCGCGGGGTCGATGTCGAGCGTCGAACCCACCGGGCGCGTCGGGTCGGTACTGGAAATGATGCGGCCGCTGCGATCGATGAAGAGGCCGGTCATGCCCGCCTTTTCGGCAAGCGCGCCGCGCAGCATGGCGGCGAATTCCGGCTCCGAATCGAACACGATGCCGATGCCTCCCGCCACCTTCGCTTGCGCATCCGGCTCGCGTATCGCGGCGTGGTAGACATAGGTCGGACGATTGCCGTAGAGCGGCGTCGGTTCGAACGGCGTCACGTAATAATCCTGTTCGCTGCGCAGTGCACGTACCGCGGCCGGCGTGCGTGCATCGACGTGCGTGCCAATCACCGAACCGCCCGCTTCCGACGGATGGG
>DASVLM010000087.1:0-5427 GCA_036384875.1 Noviherbaspirillum sp. | reverse complement strand
TTCACATCCTCATGCCGTAGCTGCTTCTGCACGTCCTTCGGGCTGGCGCCGCTGGCAAGCATGTGCGTGCCAAGGGTGCGCCGGAAAGCATGCAGGCCGCAGCGCGGCAAGCCTAGCCGATCAAGCAACGGCCACAGCCGCTTGACCGTGAATCGTGTCAGGTTGAACGGGCGGCCGAGCGCATTCGGGAACAGCAGCCCGAGCGCGTTGGGTTCCCAGGTTTCGAGATACGCGAGCAGCAGATCGGCCAGCGGTTCCGGCATCGGCACCGGCGCCGCTGATGCGGCCGACTTCGGCGATAGCAGCGCGCCGCGATAGACGGTGTGCGTGACGGCGATCTGGCGCGCATCGAAGTCGAGGCTTTCGACGGTCAGCGCCAGCAGCTCGCCGCCGCGTATGCCCGTCATGGCGATCGTCGCCAGCATTGCCCGCGTCTTGCCTTCTGCTGCATCGATGATTGCGCGCACCTGCTCCGGCGTGAACTTGCGACGCACGACGGGCTGCGTATCGGTCGGAAGATCAAGATCAGCACGCACGAAGGGACCGACGACGTAGCCCCATTTGCGCGCCGTGCGCAGGATGCCGGATAGTGTGCCGATGATGTTGAGCACGCTGTGGCGTTTCATGCGCTTGCCGAGCTGGCTGACCAGCTCCTGCGCTTGCTCTTGTCCGATCTGCGAGATCGTCATGCTGCCGAATGCCGGTAACAGGTAGCGGTTGAGCTGTCCGAGCTTTTGCCGCTGCACGGACGGTTTACGGCCGACGAGAACATTCGCCTGCCAGCGGACCACGAAGTCGGCGAACCTGATGGCGCGGCCTGGCTGTGCGGTGATCGCGTTGACCTTTGCGATGATCTGGTCAGCGTGCCGCCGCGCAATGCGCTCCGTTGGCAGCTCGTCGATTGTGCCGAGCGTCTGGTAGCGCAGTTGCCGCTTGGTTGTGCCATCCGGTTGTTCCTCATCCTCGCGCCATCGCAGCACCCACCGCGTGCCCTCAAGCGCCAGGCTTCCCTTCTGATAACGTCTGCGAGCCACGTTCCATCCTTCCGATGGTTGCGACTCGCCGACCCCATTGGAGTTACGCTCTAAGACTACGCCAACAATACATAGAGCAAAACTCCAATATTCAGCCGGATCAACGCCTGCGCCGTCCTCGCGCCGGCCGCGCTTGCAATACCACGCGGCAGCGGCGGCCGAGCTGCAGGTAAGCGCAAATACCCCTAGAAAACAGACGAATGACCGCATAACAAATACGAAACGGTGAAACCGACTTGCAGCCTTGGGGGAAGGTGAAACCTTTTTCTCACGCTGCAGAATTGCTTGTCAAGGGAAAATGCAAGTCGCCGCTTGCATCATTGCAAGTCAGCGCTTGCATTGGAGTTCGGCTTCAATCCATTGAGCCAGATATCGACGTAATCGCCCGTCTCGTCATCGCGCATCGCCATCAGCTTGCGATACTCGGAGCCGAATAGTGCACTGGTGAAGGCGTGCGCATAGATCATGAAGGCGAGGCCGCGAAGCGCGCGCCCTGGCGGCATCTTTCGTAGCGTGCCGGCGCGCATCTCCCTCGCAATCCGGCGAAGCACTGGCGCGTAGATCGGGCTGCTCACGTTGCGGACGTGGGCCGATGGCCTCTTGAGTTCGATCACCACCGCGACGGTGATGCGAATGTAGTTCTGCGTGTAGAGCCGGGTGAGGCGATCGGCGAATTCCCGCATGGCCTGCTCGAAGTCAGGGGCTGCCATCATCCGCTTCACTTCCTCGGCAGGAATGAGGGTCTGATAGAGCGAACGCATCACGGCGTCGAATACCTGGCGCTTGCCGCCGAAGACGCGGAACAGCGTGCTCTCGTTGACGCCAGCGCGTCGGGCAATGTCTTTAGTGCCTACGGCAGCATAGCCGCGTGCCGCGAACAGCTCAGTGGCTGCGCGGATGATCTTGTCGTCGGTGGCGTTCGCCATGTTCTTCCCTTATGCAAGCGATCACTTGCATGAGAGATTGTAACCTTACTTCAGGTTGCCTTGATCGGATTACTTGAGTGAGCTGCAATCAAGCGCGACCGCGCCAGGCACGCCAGTGGTACACCAGCCAGGCCACCATCTCAGGCCCGTGCAGCGATTCCCACGCCAGCCAGAGGATCAGAGCAAGCAACCAGCCGGCGCCTAACGTCAGCAGCGCCAGGGCTGCACCTGCAACAAGGTCGGTCGGGGTCATGCCGTGATCTCCTCGTCGATGTTGGTGTGGCGCGTCATCGCTTCAGGTTCTTCGGGCGGGTTGATCTTGCGCAGCTGCCAGTCCTTCGGGCACGCGCCCTGGCCGTCCGCGAAGGTGACGATGTAATCGCCGCCGTAGACGACTTTTCCTGGCCAGCCATAGATGGGGTGCGGCACGAAGTCGCCGGGCTTGTATGGCCCGATTGATCCGACCGTGCATTGCTGTCCGACGTACTGGCTCATATCAGGGCAGCTCGCGACGGCGTAGATCGCCATCTCGCCGACATGGAATCGCAGGCTCATGGTGCGTGCTCCATGCCGTCGCGGCGCCCGTCGCGCTCAGCCAGCCACGCGCGGCACACATCCTGCAGCGTCGCGTACTGGTCGCCGCGCAGCACTGCCAGCGGATCGATTACGAACGGCGAGATCACAGGTGGCGCGCAGCCGCCGCACTCGATTACGTCGCCGGCAGGACGCGCGATTATCTCGCGCGCCCTTGCCTCGACCTGCGCCATCACTTCAGCGCGGTAGGTGGACTCGGGGATCGCATTGCGCCACTCATGCAGCGCCTGCAATATTACCCACGCTGGAATGATGTCGTTCATGGCGCCTCCTTCGGCAACGGCACGGCGTACAGGTCTAGCTGGTTGTTGTTGACGCGCGTGCCGACGATGACGTGCCGCAGCTTGCGCGCCGTCTTGATGGCGGCGTCATCATCGTCGCCCGTCTTGAGGCTCAGCAGGTACGTGCCGCCGGGGAAAGTCCTGGCCCACGGCGCCTCCATGGCGTCGCGCGCAGCCTCAAGCTGCTTGACGCGCTTGCGAAGCTGCCGGGCTTCGCGCTGGCTGATCGGTTTGCGCTTCATGTGGCGTGCTCCTGTTGTTTGTATTGCTCGGTTTCTAGATGGACGCGCCGATGGCACGCCTGGCAAAGCCAAGTGACGCCTAGCGGGTTTTCGTAGTCAGCGTGATGGCCGACGACGAAAAATGTGCTCCCGCAGTACCAACATGCCTCGGCACGCTTTACTGTTCCACTCTTGATCGCGCGACGTAGCTTTGAGCATGCAGATCGGCGCCTCGGGTCGTTGGCGTGATATCGCGAAGCGTACTCCTTCGTCTGACGGGCGCCGCGCGACCTGTCGTATGCGCGAACGCGATCAATGTTCGCTTCGCGATGTAGCTTCACGTCCAGCTTCGTGCATTCCTTGCACTTGTTGAGGTGTCCGTCCGCCATCATCGGATGCCGATAGAACTCGTCTATCGGCTTCGCGACCTTGCACTTGAAGCACGTCTTCACCACAGGACGCGGCGCTGATACGGGGCAAACGGGATGTCATCCTCGTCCATCGCTTCGGCTCCGCCTCGCGGCTTGCCGGTGTACGGCTCATCTCGCCTGGCGGCCTGGCCCTGCTGTTGCGGCTGCTGCTCGCGCTCGCGCGGCTCGAACAGATTCAGCCAGCCGGTGAAGCCGACCGGGATCGATTCCAGCTTCGCGCACAGCGATCCATCGTCGCGCTCGAACACGGCGCCGACGTTGACGAAGCGCGTCTTCTCGTCGCCGTTGCGGTCCTTGTACTTCTCGCCGCTGAAGACGAGATCGAACTTCTTCTGCATTGCCATCTGCTTGCCCTCACTTGTTCATTGCGTTGGTGGTTTCGCGATACACCTCATACCGCTGCCGCGCGCTGCCGCGCAGCTTATACGGGTTTGCATTCGCTCCCCACGTTTTCAGCTCGGTCTTGACGCAGCTTCCTCCCTTATCCTTGCCTGGCGTGCGCGAAGGTGTGGAGGTGCGAGCCTTGCGGCTTAGTCCGCGAGATGTCGTTGTCATGGATCATTCCTCTTGTTGTCGGTAAGGAAAACGTGATCGCCGATGCGGCAGACCACGCGCATGTGCCGCGCCCATGCCGGCGGCTTGCCGCTGTAGAAGTACGTTGCGCCAGGGCAGACCTCGTGCCGGTGCTGCGACTGATGCGGAGGTATCTCACCAGCGGCGCCAAGCACGGCGCAGAAGATGATGAGCACGATCAGTGCGGGGATCGGGTTCATAGCCTCATTGCCTCCTTCAGCTTCTCTACATTGATGGTGCCGAGCATCTTGCTGCGCGTCACGCCAGGATCGCGGCCGACCATATCGCAGCACCAGACGAAGGAGAACGGGCGGTCCTCGTCTGATGCTGCCCACAGCGCTGCCTCGATCATGTATGGCCGCGGATATCGCCGCTGCTGCAGCTTGGCGCGCAGGTAGCGGATGTCGTCAGCCGCCTGCATCAGCACAGCGTTGACGACCCGCAGGTACGGGCTGTGCCTGGATGGCCGCTCGGAATCGTGTGCCTGAAAGTGTTCATAGCGCATTGCCTTGTTCCGGTTGTTGTTGTGGGTGGGGGATCAGGCGAGGCGCAGAAGCTCGATCTTGTCTCCGTTGATGTGAGATGTGGCGTTGCCAGGGCCGAAGCAATAGCCGGCGTGCGCGATGATGACCTTGCGGAATGCCTCGATATCGTGCCCTTCGGGATCGAAGACCGCCACATCACCGATGTTCATTTCGAGGATGCGCGCCTGGTATCCCGTTTCGCCGAAGCTGTTCACGCGCCTGCGCTTCTTCGGCTGATCGACGTTCAGCTCGCCCAACTTGCGGCCATCAGGCGTGATGACGGCGAACTGGCAACCGGCCGACGCCAGATTGCGCACGGCCTGGTCGATGACCTTCTCGATGATCGTTTGCGACATTGGATTGTCCTCGTGGATGGTGGCGGTGGCCGGCGCTGATCTCCGGCTATCGAGGCAATTGCCTCTCGGATCGGGTGACGCTATCCAGCGCGTTTGATCCTGGTTATCGGGCTGGAACCCGGCGCTTCAGCACTGCGCATTCACCGCCGTGAGAGTTACCGCGCTACACGCACGCCTTCCTTGAACCGCGTGCCCTTGATGTTCGGCAGCCAGGGCGCCGGCTTGCGCACGCTCGGGCCTGCCAGGCGTCGCGAGCGAATCGCCTGCGCGACGATATTGGCGAGCGTGCTGCCGAACTCGTGATCGCCGCGCCCGAAGGCATCCTTCGCCAGCGCCTCCATGCGCTGCTGCTGCTTGCCGTAGCCGAACTTCGCTGTGCGTTTCTTTGCCATCAGCGATTCCTCCACAAGTGCCACAGCTGCATGCAGGCCGTGCCGACGCCGTAGCCGAAGAAGAAGTGCAGAATGAAATTCCACATCGCTCAGTC
>DASVLM010000086.1:0-9494 GCA_036384875.1 Noviherbaspirillum sp. | reverse complement strand
TGCCTTTGGTGACCGCGATGTTTGCGATCGCCAGCTCGGGCGGCGTGCGTTCCGGGCCGATCAGCAATGCGGACGAGCAGGCTTCGTGCGTCTCGTTTTCGGTATCGACGACCAGATTGGCGGCGAAGACGTAGGGGATTTCGTTCTCCTGGCAGAACTGGTGCAGCCGCTCCAACAGCGGCTTGATCTCCTCGAACTTCTCGCGCTTGTCGTATGAGGTGGCGAGAATCTGTCTTGCGGTCATGGTTCCGATTCCTGTGGTGGTTGCGCATCCGTGCGCGTGGCTGGATCAGTTGATGGTGGCGCCTGCCGGCACTTGGTCGGGGTGCTCCGTGTGCGACTGGCGGTCGCCTGCGGCGCAGGCAAGAGCGAGCGCCATCATCCGCGGCGCCGCAGCGTCGATGCCCTCGAAGATCAGCTTGTGCGCCAGGTACATCTCGGGCGGCACGCTGTCATTGCCAGGCAGGAAGCACGAGCCGCCCATGTGGAAGCGCTGCTGCTTGCTCTCGTCGTCGGCGGTGGTGTCGAGGCCGTAGGCGAAGGCGGCGATGAAAGGAATGTGGCGCTCCTCGCAGAGCTTGTGCACCTGCTTGATGAGCGGGCGCACATTGGCATCGAAACACTCCTCGTGGTTGAAGTCGTTCTGCTGCATGTTTTCGGTCTTGTCGTTCATGGTCTGTACCTCTGGTTGGTGGGTGGGTGGTGCGCTTTAGAACGGCAGTGCTTCCTCCTCCTCGGCGCCCTGCTCGGCCGGGTCGCTGTCGAGTTCAATGACCTTTGCGTTAGCTTTTTCCCACGCAGTGCCCTCAAGGAACCCGTAGAACGAAAAGCCATCTTCGAAGCAGGTGGCGTTGTCGATTCTTGCTTTCGACACATCGGTCGATCCGGCGATGAACAGCTTGCCGATGTACTTCTTAGCTTCACTAGGGCCGTTAGTGCTCACCAGCCGATACGCCTGTCCGCACTTCATGTGCTCATGCTTGATTGTCTGGCTCATGGCTGGTCCTCATGCTGCCTGGCGGTGTGCGCCTTCGATGGTCTGGATTTGCTGCTCGACCCACGTGCGGGCAGTGGCTGCGTCGCAGATGTTGGAATCGAGAACGACCGTCAGGTTCTGCCCCATGTCGGGAGCATCCACAGTGCCCATGTCTACGTGGCAGCCGCAACCGCCTGACAGGTCTTTGTCTGCCAGATACCACGAAGCGCCGAGGCCGATGGATCGAAAGGTTGCCGGAAGGACAATGGCCGACGCAAGATCAAGCACCGACAGCGGCGCGCGAAACGGCTTGACGACGGTAGTGATGAGGAGGCGATAGTTTCCGTCTGCGTAAATTTTCAGCTTGTGCCCTTGTACGATGCCGACCTGATAGCCGGCAGCATTCAGGGCGTCGGCCAGCGCAAGCGCAGCGACGCCACGCCACGCCATCGCTTCAGCTTCAACAAGGAAATTGGCCCCGGTATCGGCCAGGATCAGAACGCGAGGCGGCTGGCACGTCACCTTGCGCACGCCGCGCCACGCGGTATCCAGCTGCCCGGCGCGCACGCGATCCATGTCGACGAAATCGCCCTGCTCGCCCCATACCGGCCGGCGCCGCACATTGACCATCGACGGCAGCGAGATCGTCTCGCGCATCGCCCGGACGCGCTCGGCGCCTTCCTGGTAGCCGAGCATGAGCCGCTTTGCGATGCCTGCCGGATCGGTCGGCCAGGAGCGCGGGATGCCGAGCCAGTCATGGTCAGTGGAGCCGTCATATGGCCTGTTCGCCGCAAGCTTTCGCTCGGACTTCGGCCGCTGGCCGATCTCAAGGAAATCGACGAAGTTCTCGTAGTGCTCGTGCTGCGTCGTCATGGCGATCAAACCTTCGCCAGCTCGTCGCGCGACCAGCCGGCCAGGAGGTCGGCCTTGATCTCGGCGAAAGGAATGCCGGCCTTGCGGGCGCGGATCGCCTTGTCGAGCATGCGCGTGCTCGCGGTGCGGCGCAGCTTTGCCTTCTCGATCTTGCTGCGCAGGCCGAGCACCCAGCCGCCGATCTCGCGAATCTCCTCCGCAGTCGGATCAGGCGCCGGCACCCATGCGGCCGTCGTCTTCTTCCGCATGCCGGCCATCTCGTGCTCAAGCGCGATGTCGTAGGACATCTCGACCACGTACCAGCGGTCGAGCGTCGCGGCATCGAGCTGCTGGCGGCCGACATACTGCGCGTCAGCGCCGGTGCCGAACGTATTTGCTGCGCCCACGATTACGGTGTTCTCGTTGCGCAGGATGTCGGGAGCCTTGCCGCGCGCTTCGACGGTGAAGTGGCCGTTGGCGAGCGCCGTGTTGATGACCAGCAGCATGTTGGGGTCGGCTGCGTCCAGCTCGTCGAGCAGGAACAGGCCGCCCGATTCGTACATGGTCACAAACGGCGACTCGTGATACTCGAACTTGCCGCCATCGCCGGTCGGCAGCAGGCGGCCGGTCAGCTGCGATTCGCTCGCGCCGGACGTCAGCGAGATGGATGCGAACGGGCGGTCAAGCGCGCGGGCAACCTGGCCGGCGAGGTGTGTCTTGCCGCAACCAGCCGGGCCGACCAGCAGCACGTTCAAGCCGGCGGCAGCCAGGCGCAGCACCTTCTCGAACATCGGGTGGCGATGCTCCGAAATCTTGATCGGGTCGGGCCTGCGCACCTCGATGACGCGCGCCGGCTGCTCCGCGATGATCTCGGCGACCATATCGCGCACCCGCTTCTCGGAAACGGCCTGGCGCGCGAAGCCAGTGAGCAGCTCGGTCATTTGCGCCGCGATCGGCATGGCGTCGTCGTAGCTCGCCTCGTCGGGCGCCAGCTGCAAAGCGAGGTCGGTTTGCGCGTTCTTTTCAACGATCATGGGTGATTTTCCCTTTTGGCGTGGATAGGTAGTGCCGTCTCTCCGGGCTGTCGCACCACTGCGCAGGTGTCGCGGCCCACGCCAGGGTTCAGTTGACGTTGGTGGGGATGATGTCCTCGCGGCTCAACTCGGTGGCACGCGCGTTGACGAGGCCGCTGACGATGGCGGTCTGCATCGCGCCTTCCAGATCGTTGAGCAGCACGCGCTCGGCGACGTAGAAGCCGGGCGGCGTGCGGTCGTTGCCGAGAAGATTCACGGCGACCTCCTGGCCGACGTTGAAGCCCTTTTCCCTCGGCTCGTTCGCGAAGCCAACCGCGACGACCATCGGAAGGTTGAGGCGCTTGCATTCTTCGTGGATGGCATGGATGTGCGGCGCGATGCGGGAGTCGAACTCGGCTTCGTGGTTGTAGGCTTCGGTCATGTTCTTGCTCATGGGTCTTTCCTCTGGTGTGGTTGCCGCTCAGACGCGGCGGGCGTTTGGATGATCCTGCGCATACAGCGCCCAGGCCATCGTGGTGACGCGGAACTTGCGGTGCTCGCGGAGCCAGCCAGCGAACTGCGCGCTGAGGATGCGCTGCAGATCATCGGGCGGCAGCTTGCCGCCGATCATGGCGCGGATCGATGCCAGATCGAGGAATTCGGACTGCACGAAATCGCGCTGCTCGTTCTCGTCAAGCATCAGCTGCGCGACGGCTCGCTCGTAGTATTCGGGCGGCAGCTCGTCGCCGAGCAACGCCTTGAAGTTGAGGCGGCGCCTGCTCATCGCGCCGCCCTGCGCATCACAATCGACCAGCCACGCGGGATGCGGTCGAATGGGCCGATGTAGGCGAGGCGCATGCCATCGAGGTGGCGCGCGATCTTGCAGCGGAAGGTCCTCATCAGAAGGCATCCACACGGCCATCGAGGTAATGCACGCGAACAGACCCGTTCTTGCAATGGCGGGCAACCACATATTCGCGCGCAGGAACACGATAAATCTTCGGTTCGGCGTCGCCGCTTTCGTCCCCGCACAAGCGATCCCAGCGATCGCCGCAGCACGAGCAGTCAATCCCCGCGTCGCACCCGTCGAAGTAGAGGCCGCATTCTTCTGCTCGCTCGTTGGCATGCGCGGCACTTTCCGCCTCGATAATGACGTGATGCGATACATTGGCGTCCTCGTCAAAGTGTCCGCCTGAGTTGTTTTGGCTGAAGTGAAAGAACATAGCGAGGCTCTCAGCAGAAGGCGGTGATGAGGCGGATGATCGCGATCGCGATCACGATCCCTGCGAACACGTTCGGGCGCGGAAGGTCGTTGTTTTCGGCGTACATGGTCAGTTCCTCTGCGGCGTGGTAGGCGTGATGCGGTAGGAGTACGGCTGCTCGAACAGCCAGGCGAGCGCGTCGTCGAACGGCAGGCCGATGCGGATGACATTCATCAGCTGATCGCCAGCGTGGACGTGCGCCCACCACCGATGATTGCCGTCGAGCACGTAGCCGTCCGCGGACACCAGCGCCGGCTTCAGCTTCACCTCGTCGCTCATGGACAGCGCGAGCGCGTGGTTGACGCGTTGGTGCGCGTGCAGGCTTGCCGGAGCGACTGCCTGGAAAGCTGGCGCATGGCCTGCGTCGAAGGCGGTGGCGACCAGGTGCGGCAGGTCAGCCTCGTCGATCTGCGGCATCTCGGCGCGCGGGATGTAGAACCCGCGCGCGTCGTGCTTGATGGCTGCAGCTGCGGACATGGCGCTCATTCCTTCACCTTGCTGAAATTCGAATCGAATAGTGCGGCCAGGCCAAGCTCGGCGGATTGCAGGCAATGCTCGAAGCCGCCCCACTCGATGATCTTGTGGGTGACGATGGCGGCAACGAGCACCGAGATACTCAGCGCCAGCCGGCGCGGCCAGTGGCGACGGCGTTCGCCGACCTTCTTCTGTTCGACTTCCTGCAGCTTGCTCTCGATGATGTTGCCCAATTCCTCGACTTCGCTCTGGTCGATCATGACGTGGGTTCCCCGGTTGGCGTGGTTGGTGGATGCCGCGTTATGCGGCGGTGAGATGGGCTTGGCGCTTGGCGGCCATCAGGTGCTCGTGCGCATCGCGCGCTTCGCACACCATGTCGAGCGTCAGGTCATCGCACTGCAGGGCGCGGGCGACGCGGGCTGCCATCATGCAGCGGTCGCGCTCGTCGCGGAGTTCGGCGATGCGGTCTTCGTGGCGGAAGGAGTACATGGCGTGTTCCCTTGGATTGTGGTGGGCCGGCGCCCTTAGATGGCGGCCAGCTCTTGCAGGATCAGCTCGGCCTCCGGGTCGCCGTCGCGCACCAGCAGGTAATCGATGCAGGCGGCGCGGAAATTGGCCACATCAAGGCCGACGCGATCTTCGAGGTCGTCAACCCAGCTGAGCAGGTCGTCGGAAGAGGCTTCGAACATGCCAATGTCGTCGTTATCCGGCGCGGCCCCCTGAGCCACTTCGAGTTCGTTCAGCGCTTGGGCGCGGAGGGTTTGCAGTGCAGCTTCGCGGTCCATATGTTTCCCCGGTGCGTGATGGGCGTGTTGCCCTTGGTGTTGAAGCGACTCTGCGGGAAGCCGAGGGTCAACTCCAATTGATTTTTCCTATTGATCCGCGCGCGGCAATGGATGGCGCCTAAAAGCAAAACGCCCGAGGGCTGAGCCTCGGGCGATGGCATGGACTTTGCACGGGCGGTTACTTGAGCTGGCTGATCTGGCTGACGAGCGCCACATTGCCGTTGCCGGCGTCCATGTATTCGCAGTTCGCCACCATCAGCAGGCCGGTGCCCTGCGCGCGATAGTCGAAGCCGACGCGGTAGTGCCCTGGCTTCGTCTTGCCGGTCAGCTCGTACTCATCGACGATCTCGCCGACAGCGAGCTTGCTGGCGCGGCGCGTGACGGTTTCGCATCCATAGATGGCGGCCTGCACGCCTTCGTTGTGAAGCTCCTTGGCCGTTTTCTGCACCGGCGCAGTAGCCGGCGCGTTGCTGGATCGCGTCGCCATCAGCGTGACGGCGATGGCGCCGACGAAGATGATGATGACGGCTACGAGCGCTTTTTTGATTGCGCGCATGAAATGGCCCTCCTCTGGTCCGCTCGAAACTCTACGGGATGCGGCGCCTGACGGGCGAATTACCGTGGTAATGAAAAAGTGAAGGCCCGCAGCCGGGGAGGTGCTGCGGGCCTTCGGGGTGCCGGTCCTTGCGACCGACGAGGGCGGGGGAAGGCGCCCGAGGCGGATACTAGGGCGATGCCAGGGCAACGTCAACACGGGCCGCCTGCGCCCACTGCTGCGGCGTGAAGGCCAGCGCGAACGAGCCGGCGAACTGGATGCGGCCGCCATCCTCCTCGAACGCCACGAAGACCGAGATCACGCCGACAAGCCGGCCATCCGCATCGAAGTGGCCCTCGGGGTGAATTACGGGTGTGGTAGGCCCAGGCCGCCGCTAGACCACAGACCAGCCAGGCGCGCGACGTAGAGCAGCACCAGCAGCGTGCAGCCGCCGCAGAATGTGAACACGAGATTGCGCGCGATGCGCAGCAGCGGCATCTCCTGCTCGATCTTGGCGAGGCGCTCCGCCAGCGCGTTGTCGGCGCTTTCCTGGATGTCGCGGCCCTCCTTGATGGCGTTGAATGCGCGCTCGATCGCCTTGCTCGTCTCGGCGTGGCGCTCTTCGAGGCGGGTGAGGGACTGCAGGCTGCCGGCCATCTTCGTCGTGTTGTCCCTGATCTCGTGTAGGGATTGCTCGAGCAAGGCGACACGCAGGCCCAGCTCGGAATTCGTGGGCGCCTCCGTCATTTCTGCGCGCTCCCCTTGCCGGAGATGTCGATCGCTGGCGCCTGCGCCAGCAGCGCGGTCTTCTCGGCGCTGCCGGACGAGCTGCCGAAGTAGTAGGCGACGATCTGCTCGCACTTCGCGGACAGGTAGCCGATCAGGGTGCCGGCGAGCACGCTATCGACGCGCGACCAGCCAGCAAGCGTGCAGACAACGACGCCGATGAACGAGCCGACGATCAGGTAGGCCAGCACGCGCGGCGTCCAGTCCTGCACCTTGGCCTCGCGCTGGCGCGCGCTATCGCGATCCTGCTCGGCGATGCTGGCGAGCTTCTCGACATTGGCGAAGCCGGCCTGCTGCATCGCGGTCTGGAACTGAAGCTCGGCCTGCTTGATCGCCACCAGCTGATCGCCGGTGAGCTGGCCCGCGGCGATCGCGTTCTGGATGTCCTCGATTTTCGCGTCGGGCTTCAGGCCCATCGCGCCAGCAATGGCCGAGACAGCCTGGCCGGCGAGCGGGCCGCCGAGGGCGGTGGCGAGCCACGGCGCGGCGGTGCCGATGATCTTCTTGATGTCGATGCTCATGATTGCACCCTGTTCAGAATCCAGCCATAGACGAATGCTTCGTCCTTCTCCTGCGCCTCGGCGAGGCCGATGTAGCGCGCGCCCTGCATGTCGTTCAGCGCCCGCAGCATCACCGTCTCGCCATCCTTGCCGCGCTTCGCCAGGTACGCATTCAGCGCGCAGAGCGTGCCTGCGCCGATCGCGCCGTCCACCTTCACATCCGCGTACAGCGCGCCGCCCTGGTTGAAGACGTTCAGCGCGCGCTGCAGGAACATCGATACCGTCTCGGTGCCGATGTTCACACCGGCGTCGGTCAGCTTGTACGCGATGGCCGGCGACAGCGCCGCCACCTTGTCGAAGCCCGGCTTGATGTAGTAGCGGTCGCGGTAGATTTTCGCCGCCTCATCCATGAGCAGGAACTGCACGTCCTCGGCGGTGACAGGATGGCCGCGCCAGGCAGCGAGTGCAGCCTGCGTGATGCCGTACTTCGTCGGGCCGCCTGAGTCGCGCGGATCATTCGTGTATGCGGCGCCCTCCTCCGCGAGAATCTGCTCGATGATCTGATCGATGTCTTGCATGAGGGCGCCCTTGGTGGTATGGCCGGATTGTCACCCGATCAGGCGGCAGGGGAAAGGAAAGTCTCGCTTCAATCAGCGCTCGTAGGTGTAGCCCGCGACATCACACGAGAGGCCCCCTGTTGGCGCGGAGCCAAACGCATACTGAAGCGTTTGCGTAGGACTGAGGACAAAATCCAAAACGAACGTAAATGTACCTCCGGCCGGCGCCACCTCGACATTGATGATCTGGATAAAGCTCGGGCTTGCGGCGTCGTCGTAGGCGTACAGTTTCACCACCTGCGCGGAGTCGGTGCTCAGGAATTTAGCCATCAAGGCGCGACTGGTTGTCGGAACAAACGAAGATGCGTCCACGGTAGTCTGTGTAGTCGCTTGGCCGTTCGCCAGAATGCGCGCCGCCAGCGCGTAGTTAAAACGGTACTGAATGCGGTTGCCGATCTGATAGAAGTTGAAGATGTTCCCGCTCGCATCCGTTCGGACGCTGCCAATGTAACGCCTCGACGTGTCGCTGGTCTTCGTTCGCGCCGTGCCGTAATAGGCCGCTGCCGGCGCCGTGCTGACGCACTCGATCGCTGGTGTGCCGGCGTTCTCGTACAGGTAGACGTGATACCACGTCGATGCTGACAGCGACAGCGACGAAAGAGTGAGAGTCGCGGCAGGCTGCACGAGGCGACCGAGCGACGGCACGAACGCCGAGCCGCTGGTGACGCTGATCGACGTGGCGCTGTTCCACACCATCTTCAGGCCGCTGATGTAGTCCTGCGGCACGTTCAGCTTCTGCGAACCCTGCAGCACCCACGCGGTGCCGTTGTAGAGGTAATCGCCGCCGTCGAGGCGGTTGTAGACCTGCCAGCCATTTTTCGGCGTATAGAAGGCCCACGCGCCGCGCTGCCATGCTGCGATCTTGTTCGTCTGCGAAGCCCATGCGCCGGTGGCGCCGCCAGGCACGATGTAGGCGTCGCCGTTGGATGGCGAGCCGGGTGGTGTCGTCAGCGCGTTGCTGATGACCCACGGCTGCACCAACGCATCGAGCGCGTCCCAGTTCGTGTTGTGCTGCGATGTCCAGCCGTTGTCACCGGGCGTGTAACCAGACCAGACGCCGAGGTTGCCATTTTGCGACGATGCCATATCAGAGCGCTCCGTAGTCGTTGCCGTAGTTGAGTCCGTAGCCGACGCGAGTCGTCGCCGGAAGGGTCTGCGATTGGAAACTTGAAATGCCGCCGCGCACCGCCGCGACCGTGATGCCGACCTGCGTGTGGATGTCATCAGGCGCCGGCCACGTCCAGCTCGTGCCGGCGACGCCGGTGTACGTCGCGAAGCCCGTGCCGGTGCCGTCCTTCAGCGTGATCGTGTACGTCGTGCCAGCCTCGGGCGTGATCGTGCCCTGCGTGTTGTCGATCAGCTGGTCTTGCTGCGTCAGGCGGTTGCGCTCGCGCCATGCGAGCGTGAGCGGCCCCGTGATCTCGGCGAGCTGATCCCAGCGCGTGCCGTTGACCTGCAGATAGGCCGGCGGGTACGGCATCGCCTGGCGGCCGGCGATCGTGCAGTTGATGTTCGGCGCCAAGCCCAGCGCCAGCACGCCGCCGCGCGTCGTGGCGGTAAGCGCGCGCTGCTGCACCGTCTCGCCGACGTAATACTCAACCTTGTCGCCGCCCGCGTGGTCGTCGTAGAGCCAGATACGCGCACCGGCGGCATGCGCCGCTGGCACCGTATCCAAGCAACCGCGCGCGATGGTC
>DASVLM010000085.1:0-7914 GCA_036384875.1 Noviherbaspirillum sp. | reverse complement strand
AAAGGTCGTGCGGGTCATTACACCGGGTACGCTGATCGACTCCGATCTGCTGCCAGAGAAATCCGAGCGACCTCTTCTCGCGCTTTCTATCGTCGGCAATCGGAAGAGCGTGACTGCCGGCGTGGCATGGCTTTCCATGGCAAGCGGCGCTCTGAAATTGATGGAGTTTTCTGGCGACGCCAAGGCCTTCGATGCACGCCTGCGCCAGGAACTGGAACGCATCGCTCCAGCGGAAATCCTGTTGGCCGACGATGCCGATCCGTCTCTGCAACAATCGGCCAGCTGCAAGTTCACCTCCTCGCCGCAATGGCACTTCGATCCCGAACACGGCCGTAAAGCGCTGCTGGAACAGCTTGGCGTCGCGACCCTGAGCGGTTTCGGTGCAGATGGATTGGCTGCGGCGGTCGGAGCGGCCGGAGCATTGCTACGCTATGCGCAATCGACGCAAGGCAAGGGTTTGCAGCATGTGCGCTCACTGGCAGTCGAATCCGAAAACGAATTCATCGGACTCGATGCCGCTACGCGCCGCAATCTGGAACTCACGGAAACCATCCGCGGCCAGGAAGGCTCGCCAGCATCCCCCACATTATTCTCCCAACTTGACCACTGCCGAACCTCGATGGGGTCGCGCCTGCTGCGTCACTGGCTGCACCACGCGCGTCGCGACCAGGCAGTGGCACGTGCGCGGCACGCTGCACTGAATGCGTTGATGCGCGCGGATGCATCTTCCGGCTTGTCCGCGACCCTCGCCGCCGTGCCGGACATCGAGCGCATTACCACACGCATTGCCCTGCTATCCGCCCGTCCGCGCGATCTCGCTGGACTGCGCGGCGGCCTGCAGCAGCTGCCTTCGCTACGCGCCTATGTTGCCATGTGCAATCGCGATGCCGATGCTCCGCTGCTGGGTGAAATCCACGACGCACTTGCCACGCCCTCTGAATGCCTTGATCTGATTGAACGCGCCATCGCACTGGAACCCGCTGCCATGGTGCGCGATGGAGGTGTCATTGCCCGTGGCTTCGATGCCGAACTGGATGAACTGCGTGCGCTATCGGAGAACGCGGGCCAGTTCCTGCTGGACCTCGAAACGCGCGAGCGCGCACGCACCGGCATTGCCAACCTTCGGGTCGAGTACAACAAGGTTCACGGTTTCTATATCGAAGTCACGCACGGCCAGACTGATAAAGTTCCGGAAGATTACCGCCGCCGCCAGACGCTGAAGAACGCAGAACGCTACATCACTCCCGAACTCAAGGCATTCGAGGACAAGGCACTGTCCGCACAGGAGCGCGCGCTGGCGCGGGAGAAACTCCTCTATGAACAGCTGCTGAACGAGCTCGCGCCGCATATCGGCCGGCTGCAGGAAATTTCCCACGCCATCGCCCAGCTGGATGTCTTGGTTGCCCTCGCCGATCATGCGATGCGCAACAACTGGTGCGCGCCGCATCTGGTCGACGAACCGTCCATTCTCATTGAGCAAGGTCGTCATCCGGTGGTCGAGAACCAGATCGAGAGGTTCATCGCCAACGACTGCGCACTTGGGAGCGACCGCAAACTGTTGTTGATCACCGGCCCGAACATGGGCGGTAAATCGACCTTCATGCGGCAGGTTGCGCTGATCACCCTGCTCGCTTATGCGGGCAGTTTCGTGCCGGCATCGCGCGCAGTGATCGGGCCGATAGATCGCATCTTTACGCGCATCGGCGCCGCTGACGACCTCGCCGGCGGTCGCTCGACCTTCATGGTCGAAATGACAGAAGCCGCCGCTATCCTGAATGGCGCCACCGAGCATTCGTTGGTCTTGATGGATGAAATTGGCCGCGGTACATCAACCTTCGACGGCCTCGCACTCGCCTGGGCCATTGCCCGTCATCTGATAGACAGCACACGCAGCTTCACACTGTTTGCAACACATTACTTCGAACTCACACAACTTCCCGAAACACATCCTGCGGCCGCCAATGTCCATCTCGCGGCTGTCGAGCACAAGGACAGCATCGTGTTCCTGCATGCTGTCCAGCCCGGGCCAGCTTCGCAAAGCTACGGCCTGCAGGTTGCGCAACTGGCGGGGGTGCCGCAACCGGTTATACGGGCAGCACGCAAGCATCTCGCCGCGCTGGAGGCGCACTCGCTGCAGCCCACGCCGCAGTTCGACCTGTTCGCCGGCAGCATGAATTCCGTTCCGGAGGATGAACCGGAACAGGATGAAGCGATCTCTTCGTTGATCAATGCGCTGGGCGAATGCGATCCGGATGCGATGTCACCACGCGAAGCGCTGGAAGCGCTCTATCGCTTGAAGGACTTGTTCAACCAGCGATCGAAATGAAATTCCGCCTGCCATTTATCTTAGTATGTGCCGCGCTGCTGTCGACCGTTCCGGTTTCCGCGGCGAACCGCTTGCCCTTCAGCTTCGGGATCATCTTCCCGGGAACGCCACTGCAGGAAGCGATCGACGAGAGTAACGCGGACAATCTCGCCTTCATGGTGACCATCGGCTTCAAGCCCGCCGATGAACCATGCTCCGACAAGGTGTACGAGGAGCGCAAGCGAATACTGGATAGCGCGCAGCACGGGATGATTGTGTCTCTGACCGCCAGCGATTGGGCCGAATGCCGGGACGAAGACGGCAAGAGTGCTTCAGCGGGCCGGCTCAGCCGGTTGCGCGACCTGCTATTCAGCGATGAGTTTTCCGAGGGCGGCACCCGGATCCCGGTAATCAGGCAATCCACTATCCTCAAGTTCCGCAGCTATGCAGAGAACATGCGATGGCAAATCGGTGGCGTCATGTTTGCCACGATCAACCTTCCGGCAAACAACAACGATTATGTGAGAGCCGCGGGCCGCAACAGTGAGTTCGAGGACAGGTTAGTCGCCAACCGGGACTGGCTGCATCGCCTGTTCATATTGGCCGAACAGAAAAAAGTATCGGCGATCGTGCTTTTTTGCGACGGAAATCCATTGTCTGCATCGAGCGCGGGATCGAGTACACGCGATGGATTTGCTGAAATTCGCCGTCAAATCAACAACATTGCAGCTCGGTTCCCGGGACGCATCCTGATCGTGCACGGCCAAGGCGGTCTATCTCGACCGCCCGGCATCCATTGGCGCGGAAAACTGGGAGAAGCAAGCGGCACAGGACTCGCTCGCGTTGTAGTCAGCCCCAACCGAGCGGAACTGTTTTCGATCGCAACGGAACCGCCGCTGGCGTCCAATCGCCATCGTGGAATGTAAAGGGAACTCAGCGGCGCTAGGGGTGCGCCGCCTGTGTGAACTTATTGCAGCGGATAGGTACGGAACTGATCGCCGTCCTCGCCTTCAACATCGTCATGGTCATCATGGTCATGGTGGCCGTGCGGTCCATGGACATGCTGATGCATGACTTCATCTTCCGTGGCAGCGCGAACCTCGGCAACGTTAAGCGAGAACCTTAAAGCCATGCCGGCCAGCGGATGATTGCCATCAAGTACGACCTTGTCGTCAGCGATGTCCGTTACCGTGAAAATCAAAGATTCCTCTTCGGCATCTTCGCCGTCCGGCGTGCCTTCGAACTGCATGCCGACTTCGATCGGTTCCGGCAAACGATTGCGCGGCTCGATCTTGATCAGGCTCGGATCATAATCTCCAAATGCGTCTTCCGGCTCAAGATGCACAACCGTTTCATAGCCTACATCCTTGCCATCGAGCGCTTCCTCGATCTTGGGCAAGGTGTTCTCATAGCCACCATGCAGGTAGACCATCGGATCGGTACTTTCCTCGATCAGATTGCCTTGCGCATCTGAGAGCTTGTAGTGCAGCGTCACTACGGTGTTCTTGGCAATCTTCATGGCATTCCTTTCAATAGACAATGGCCCATTATATACGCCGCACAACGACGCAGCCTGCCGGGCGCGCACAAGTCCGCCCTACTCCACGTCATGCGCCCGATATGATGCGCGGATGAAAAAATTGACCTTGCTGGGCAACATGACGCCCAAAGAATTCCTGCGCGATTACTGGCACAAGAAGCCCCTGTTGATCCGTCAGGCCATCCCTGGTTTCAAGCCACTGCTTGCGCGTGAAGCATTGTTCGAACTCGCGCAGCGCGACGACGTGGAATCGCGGCTGATTTCCCGTTCCGGCAAGAAGTGGCAGTTCGACCACGGCCCGTTTGCCAAGCTGCCGCCGCTCACGCAAAAAGGGTGGACCATGCTAGTCCAGGGCGTGAACCTGCACAATGATGCCGCCGATGCGCTGATGCAGCAATTCCGCTTCATTCCGGACAGCCGTTTGGACGATCTGATGATCAGCTATGCCACCGACACCGGCGGTGTCGGCCCGCACTTCGATTCCTACGACGTCTTCCTGCTGCAGGCGCATGGCAAGCGCAAATGGCGCATCGGCCCGCAAGAGGATCTGACGCTGGTTGAGGGTCTTCCGCTTAAAATCCTGCGGAATTTTCAACCTCAGCAGGAATTCGTACTCGAACCCGGCGACATGCTTTACCTGCCGCCGCATTATGCTCATGATGGGATCGCCGAAGGCGAATGCATGACTTATTCCATCGGCTTCCGCGCACCTTCTTATCAGGAACTTGGCGAATCCTTCCTCCAATTCATGGCAGATTCGATCGACATTCCCGGACGCTATGCAGACCCCGATCTCTCCTTGACTAAACATCCCGCAGAGATCGACAAAACCATGTTGCAGCGCATCAGCGAACAGCTGGCCAAGGTGAAATTTACCGAGGACGACATTGCCATCTTCCTAGGCGAATACCTTTCGGAGCCCAAGCGGAATGTATTTTTCGACGCACCGCCAAAGACCATGACGCAGTTCCGCTTCCTGCAGACCGCAGCAAAACGCGGCGTGGCCTTGTCGCGCAAAACGCGCATGCTGTATCGAGGCAAACACCTGTTCATCAACGGAGAATCATTCGCCATGAGACGCGACGACAAAGCTGTTCTGACACTGCTTGCAGACGCGCGTCGCATTGATGGCAGCATGCTGGCGACAGCATCGGAAGACGTGCGGGAAGCGCTCTTCACATGGTATTGCGATGGCTGGCTCGAACTGAGTGCAACGCGCTGAAAACAAGCCAAGACAAGCTTACAACCGACTTACTTTGACACAATTCGAACCTGTCTCGTTGCAAAAAAAGCCGCTATAATTGCGTGTTAGGAAGTTTTCATGTTCCGCAACGCAACATTTGTGCTGAAGGAAATGATGAAAGCACCTATCGAGCGATAATTACCGGTAATTATTCATCGCAAAATTTTTATAAATTTTTGAAGGAAAATTCATGAAGAAGACTCTGTTGATCGCTTCCCTGTTGGCTATTGCTCTGGCTGCTTGCGGCAAGAAGGAAGAAGCTGCTGCCCCGGCACCGGCTGCTGCTCCGGCCGCTTCCGCTGAAGCCGCTGCACCGGCTGCTGCTCCGGCTGCTTCCGCTGACGCTGCTGCTCCGGCTGCTTCCGCACCGGCTGCTTCCGCTGACGCTGCTGCTCCGGCTGCTTCCGCACCGGCCGCTTCCGCTGACGCTGCTGCTCCGGCCGCTGCTGCTAGCGCATCCGCATCCAAGTAATCCACGGATTATTGGTTAAAAGCCGGCTTTAAAGGCCGGCTTTTTTTATTCCTGCCCCCCATTCTGAATTCCGGCAAATGGCAAGCTTGGCAGCACCTCAACTCTCGATGTTCATCCAGCCAAATCCCTCTTCCTGACAAGCGATCTCCACCCTTGTCTTGGCAGGATCCAAAACACTGCACAACGCCTTCCGTGCCAGCTCCGGCGTATTGTTCTGCTGGCTGAGATGAGCCCCCACCACCATTTTCAAGCGACTCCTGTCGAGCAGGCCGAGGATTTCCATCGCCGTATCGTTGGACAAGTGGCCATATGCACCGCCAATTCTTTTACGAAGCGATGGAGGATAGGTTGAATTGGCCAGCATCTGGCGGTCATGGTTACATTCCAGCATGAGCGCATCGCAACCGCCCAATGCCTGCACAAGATGCGGCGTCGATTGACCGGCATCGGTCAGAACACCAAGCCTGACGCTGCCATTGCAAGCAACATACTGCACAGGTTCGCGCGCATCATGCGGAACCGTATAGGGATTCAATTCGAGGTCGCCAATGGCGATACGGTCGCCATCACGACAGAAATTGACTTGGACGTCTTCTACGGACTTGATAACTGCCTGATAGGTGCCGTAACTCAGCCACACCGGCACGCGATGCCGTCGTGCGAACTTGAAGACCCCGCCGACATGGTCTTGATGTTCATGGGTAACGAGGATGCCAGAAATGTCTGCCGGCGCCATGCCCAGACGTTCAAGGCGTCGCTCGGTTTCACGTATGGGGAATCCGCAATCCAGCATGACCGTAGTGCTGGTCGTGCCGGATGCAGCGCAGATGAGCAGCGCGTTACCTTCGCTGCCGCTACCAAGACTGGCAAACTTCAATACAAGGACTTACTTGAGCTGATCGTTGAGCAGCGAGAGAATCTTGTCCGCGGTCTGCGAGGAATCGGGCTTACCGTCGCCACTCAGTACCGACACTTTGCTGACGTTACCGCTCGCCTTGACCGCTACGCGATAGCGCTGGGCCGACTTCGCCTTGTCCTCAGATCCGAAGGAGAACAGCTTGGTGAAGAAACCCTTGTCGGAAGTCTTGGCATCGAGCGCTGGATCGACATAGCGCACGTAATACATGCCTTGGGTACGATCACGATCTTCAACTGTGAAACCAACACGGTCGAGCGCAAGGCCTACACGGCGCCAGGCGCGGTCAAAACCTTCATCGACCTGAACAAACGCGCCGCTGGCATCCTTGACCAGCTTGGCACGAGCAGCCTGCAACGGCGCCGCTTCGACCGTTGCCTTGGCCTGTGCATTGTCGGCGCCGAGGCGCGACATCAAGCGAGTGAGGAATTCAGCTTCAAGTTCAGGGTCTGGCGGGCGAGGAGTCCATACCGTGGAATCTTTCTGCTGGCCGACCAGCACCTCTTGCATGCCACGATGGCTGATGTAGATTTCGGTCGAGCCATCCGCATTACGCTCAAGACGAGTACGGAACTTGTCGCGTTCACCGGTGGAATACAAGGAATCGAGAGCCTTGCCCAATGTGTTACGAATAAAGTCTTGCGGAATCTTGGCGCGATTCTCGGCCCAGTCGGTTTCCATTACGCCGGACTGCGGCAGTTCCACGTTGATCAGGAATCCGGAATCCTGCCAGAAATCCTTGATCTGCGGCCAGAGCTGCTCAGGTGTCTCTTTCACCACCAGCCAACGCTGGCTGCCGGCGCGCTCAATATGCATAGTCGCGTTTCCGGCCGGTGCGATCGTTGCTGTTGACGTCGGACGTGCGCCTTGTTGCAGCGTATAACCCGATGCGGTCGCGGTGCCGCGATTCGCTTCAGGGATTGCATATCGATTGTCACGCTGCAGTTGCGTGAGGTCCGGCGGAATTTCCAGCGAAGGCGCCTTTCCGGCACTCTTGTAATCAACCCTGTCAGGCTCCAGCACCGAACCAATCGAGCTGCAGCCGGCAAGTCCGGCGACTGCCAGCGCAAGAATGAGACCATGTTGGGCGATGGGAGCGTTGAAGCGATTAGTCATGTCGATCCGGATGAGGAATGAAGTATGTCGGTTGCCTGCTGGATTCGGGCGGCGCTTATTGTAATACACCGGATTCGCGCAACGCCGCGCGTACGGTTTCGTGATACGCCTCGCCCAGCGGGACGAGCGGCAGCCGAATTCCCGAAGGCATCAGCCCCATCTCGACCATTGCCCACTTGACGGGAACGGGATTGGGCTCGACAAAGAGCTTGGTATGCAAGGGAATCAGCTTGTTGTTGATCGCAACAGCTTCTGCCACCTTGCCGCTCATTGCCGCGACACACAACTCATGCATTGCTTTCGGTGCAACATTGGCGGTCAC
>DASVLM010000084.1:0-5879 GCA_036384875.1 Noviherbaspirillum sp. | reverse complement strand
TCCAGCGCCAGCTGCACTTCGGCCAGCGGCGGAATTGGCACCCACAGCGGCAAGTCTTCGTCCAGCACATGATCTTCCCGCACATAGCCGTGCGCCAGCACATAGTCGCCCAGCTGCTGCGTATTGCGCAGGCCGGCGCAGTGGCCGAGCATCAGCCATGCATGCGGACGCAGCACTGCGATGTGATCGGTGATCGTCTTTGCGTTCGCCGGTCCTACGCCGATGTTAACCATGGTGATGCCGCTGCCGTCGGCGCGCACGAGATGATAACCAGGCATCTGCGGCATGCGCGGCGGCGGTGCGCCGAGGTCATCGCCCGGCTGCACGCTCTCGCCCACGCGGCGTGTAATGACGTTGCCCGGTTCGACGAATGCAATGTAATGATCGTCGTCGGCCGGCGTATTCGGGTCCGGCGCGCGATTCATGATGTCATGGCCGAGCCGGATGAACTCGTCGATGTAGAACTGATAGTTGGTGAACAGCACGAAGTTCTGGCAATGCTCGGGCGCGGTGCCGGTGTAATGGCGCAAGCGCTGCAGCGAGTAATCGACGCGCGGCGCGGTGAACAGCGACAGCGGTTGCGGTTCGCCGGCTGCAGCCTCGTAAGTACCGTTGGCGATGCCGTCATCCATTGCGCCCAGGTCCGGCAGGTCGAACGTGTCGCGCAACGCAAGGCGACGTTCCGGGCTCATGCTGCCTTCGATGTGATCGTGCTCGGCAAACGAGAAATGCACCGGGATAGGCTGCGTGCTGGTGCCGATTTCGAGCTGCACCTTCTGGTTGTACCCGTGATTCTTCAGCAGCAGGCGGAATTGCTGCAGGTAATAGTTGCCGAAAAGGTCGGGGCGCGTGACCGTGGTTTCATAGGTGCCCGGCCCAGCCACGAAACCATAGGACAAGCGTGAGTCGGCGCGCGCCACGGTGTCGGTATGCACCCGAACGTAGGGGTAGCAGGCCCGCACGTGCGCGCCGAGGTCTTCGCCGGCGACGAAGCGCTGCAGGCAGTCGCGCAGGTGCTTGATGCTGGCGTTGTAGATGGTGCGCACCTGTTCAAGCGCGGCGGCGGGGTCGTCGAAATGGGTGGGAGCAATGTAATCCGGAGTCAGCATGTTCAGGTTCGCGGAAGTGGCGGCTTGCGGCCGGGAGAGGCGTTTCCCCTATTGTAAGAACCTGAACGAGGTCTCGGCAATAAAAGTCTGTGAGTGAACGATTTGACGCAAGCATCGTGAATGCCGATCGTCATGGAGATGCCACGAATCCGCGCTCAAACGGCAAAGGCGCGCGTGGCCGACAGCGGCACATGCAGCGCTTCGATTTTCGCCAGTTCTTCCAGCAAGTAGTCGACGGTAACCCGCACGCGGGGCGCAACCAGCGCACGATGCGGATACTGCAGCGCCACCTCGCGCGGACCGGAATGATGCTGCGTGGCGAGCAACACTTTCAGCTTGCCCTTCTTCAGGTGCTCCCAGGAGTGATGCACGCCAGTCTGCGCGATCCCGAGGCCGAGAAGTGCGGCATCCACTGCGGCTTCCGGTGCCGATACCGTGACCGCCGGCGTCGGCGGCTCCATTTCGACGATGTCATTGCCCGCTCCCTTGAAATGCCAGCGGGACACCTGCTTGCTCAGAAAGCGCAGCGCAATGGTCCGGTGGCGACCCAGGTCTTCTCTTTGCGTCGGCACGCCATGCGCCTTGAGATAAGCGGGCGAAGCAACCAAGATGGTATGCAAGGTACAGACCCGCCGCGATACCAGGCTCGAATCCTCAATCATTCCGCCGCGCAGCGCAAGGTCGTAGCCGTCCTTCACCATATCCACCCGGCGCTCCTCCAGGTCCATTTCCACCGTCAATGCCGGAAATCGCTTCGTGAGACCCGGGACGAGCGGCAACAGGTAGGTTCGCCCGAATGCATTGCTGGTGGATATGCGCACGCGGCCGGCGGGTTCGGCGCGTTGCGCAGCGATGGCGTCGATGGCTTCGTCCAGTGCCGTGATCGCGATCCGGGCGCGTTCAAGGAATGCGCTGCCCTCGGCCGTTAGTTGCAGTGAACGAGTCGTGCGGTTCATCAACCGGACACCAAGCGCCCGCTCGAGGCCGGCGACATTCTTGCTCACTGCTGCTGCCGAAATTCCAAGTGCCCGCGCGGCGCCGGCAAGGCTGCCGCGTTCGGCGGCATGGACGAAGGACAGTATCGCGGGGACGCGCTGGGCGGAATCCATTCACAACCTCAGGTTATCAATATATGGAAACATTATAGACTTATCTTCATCAATCGCTTCGCCCACAATGCCTCATGTTCACTTGATCAAAAGGAGATGCACATGAACACCACAGGCAAAACGGTAGCGGTCCTCGGCAACGGCGTGGTCGGCGTGGCAGTGGCGAAGGGGTTTTCCGAACTGGGCTATCGGGTGATATTCGGCACCCGCGACGCCGGCAGCGACAAGACCAAGGAAGCGCTGGCAGCAGTGCCCGGTGCAAGAGCCGCCTCCTATGCCGAAGCAGCCAAGGCATCGGATCTCGCCTTCGTCGCCCTGCCATGGACCGGCCTCGCGGAAGCGCTGCAGTCTGCGGGCGCGTCCAACCTTGCGGGCAAGCTGGTCATCGATGCCTCGAATCCGCTCGATTTCTCGTCCGGCGTACCGCGCCTCGCGATCGGCCATACCGACTCGGCCGGGGAAACCGTGCAGCGCATGCTGCCGGATGCGAAGGTCGTCAAGGCATTCAACATCATCACCGCCGGCCACATGGTGCATCCGCAACTGCCGGACGGCACGCCCGACATGCTCATTGCTGGCAATGATGACGGCGCCAAGTCGGAAGTCGCCGCCCTGCTCCGCTCCTTCGGCTGGCGCGCGCCAATCGACATGGGCGACATCACCGCAAGCCGCCTGCTGGAACCGCTGGCAATGCTGTGGATCAGCTACGGCTTCCGCAACAATCACTGGTCGCATGGCTTCAGCTTGCTCGGGCAGCAGCGCTGACCAGCATTCCTCATCCGCATTGACTCAAATACCTGGAGAAGAAAACATGAAACACGCCTTTCTGGCCGGAGCAACAAAAGGCATCGGTTTTGCCCTCGCAAAACAGCTCGTCGATACCGGCATGCACGTCACCATTACCGGTCGCGATGCGGCAACCCTCAAGGCTGCCGTCGACCGCCTCGACAGCCCGCAGGCGTCGGGGCTCGTGCTCGATTTGCACGACCATGGGCAGGTGCGCAAGACATTCGCATCGCTCGAACGTATCGACCATCTTGTCCTGTGCGGCAGCAGCGACGTCGCCTGGGGACCGTTCGAGTCATTGTCGATGGAGGGGCTGGAGAAGGCCTTGCGCATGAAACTCGTCGGCTATCTTCACGCGGTGCAGTCGGCACTGCCGCTGCTGGATGAACACAGCTCCATTACCTTTGTTGGCGGCACGGCGTCGCGCGCAGCGATGCCCGGCACCGTTGGCCTGGCGGCGGTCAATGGCGGACTGGAGGCAGCCACGCGCACGCTGGCACGAGAGCTCGCACCGCGCCGGGTCAATCTGGTCTCGCCCGGACTTACCGCCACCGAAGCGTACGCAGCGATGCCGGAACAGGCGAGGACCGAGCTGTTCGAAGGTGCTGCCGCGCGTTTGCCGGTAGGCAAAGTCGGTGCGCCTGAGGAAATCGCCGATGCCATCCGCTTCGTCATGCTGAATGGCTTTACGACGGGGTCCATCGTTGATGTTGATGGTGGCGCGCACCTGGGTTACGGCGCGCCGCTCGTCAACTAGCCAGCACACCGGCCACCCAGTCGACAAACACCCTGACGCGCGGTGTCATCTGCCGGTTGTGGGAATACACCACCGACACCGGCAGCGGCTCGGGCCGGTATGCTGGCAATACTTCTTCCAGTTCGCCTGATGTCAGCAAGTCCTCGATGCCGTTGCGCGGAACCTGGATCAGGCCCAGGCCGGCACGGCAGCAGGCAAGGTAGGCGTCCGAACTGGCAACCGATACCGCGCTGCGCATCTTGAACGTTTTCAATTCGCCGTCCTCGACGTATTCCCAGGCGAGATCGCGCCCGGTGCGGCTGGAAAAATAGTTGACGGCCAGATGGCCGGCGAGGTCGGCAAGGCTGCGCGGCCGGCCATGACGGTCGAGGTAGGATTTCGCGGCGACATTGATCTGTTCCATTTCGCCGATGCGCCGCGCCACCAGCGTCGAGTCGGCAAGCGGGCCGACGCGGACCGCACAGTCCACGCCTTCGCCGACAAGGTTCACGAAACGGTCCGTCGCACCCAGCTTGAGCTGGATGTCCGGATAGCGCTCGAAGAAATCCGGCAGCATCGGAATGATGCGCAGGCGCGCCAGCCGTTCCGGCAATTCCACCCTCACCACGCCGCGCGGCTTTGCACCGGAGCGCGCAAACAGCGACTCCGTGTCTTCCAGTTCGGCAAGCAGCCGCTGGCATCGCTCCAGGTACAGCGCGCCGTCATCCGTCAACGTCACCTTGCGCGTCGTTCGCTGCAGCAAGCGCACGCCGAGATGTTTCTCCAGCGCCTGCACCGTGTTGGTCACCGTTGCCGCGGGAAGCGCGAGGCGCTCGGCCGTCTTGCTGAAACTGCCGAACTCGGCGACCTGCGCAAACACCTGCATCGCGCGAATCTTGTCCATGGCGGAATTATTATCAATTTACGAATAATGAATTCATTATAGATACATTTATTCATCCAACGCGCACATCTACACTGCCCTCATCGACCACCCGCTCAAGGAGATGAAGATGAAGCAACGTTCGCTAGGAAAAACCGGCCCGGCGGTATCCGCGCTCGGCCTCGGCTGCATGGGCATGTCGGACCTGTACGGACCGGCAGATGAAAAGGAAGGCATCGCCACGATCCACGCCGCGCTCGATGCCGGCATTACGCTGCTCGACACCGGCGACTTTTACGGCATGGGACACAACGAAATGCTGATACGCGAGGCATTGCACGGGCGCCGGCGCGAGAAGGTGCTGCTGTCTGTGAAATTCGGCGCCCTGCGCGACCCCGCTGGCGCGTGGCAAGGCTATGACTGCAGGCCGGCAGCCATCAAGAATTTCGTCGCCTACTCGCTGCGCCGGCTCGGCACCGATTACATCGATATCTATCGTCCGGCGCGTCTCGATCCGGCGGTGCCGATCGAAGACACGGTGGGCGCGATCGGCGACCTGGTGAAAGCAGGATGGGTGCGGCACATCGGCCTGTCGGAAGTCGGCGCGGACACGATCCGTCGCGCGGCAGCGGTGCACACTATCAGCGACCTGCAGATCGAATACTCGCTGATTTCGCGCGGCATCGAGCAAGACATCCTGCCCGCCTGCCGCGAGCTTGGCATCGGTATCACTGCTTACGGTGTGTTGTCACGCGGCTTGCTGAGCGGACATTGGGAAGCCGGGCGCGAACTGGCGGCCAACGATTTTCGTCGCCACAGCCCACGCTTTTCCGGCGCCAATCTCGATCACAACCTGCGTCTGGCGGAACGCCTGCGCACGGTGGCAAATGACAAGGGCGCGACGCCGGCGCAGATCGCAATCGCCTGGGCGCTATCGCGCGGCAACGACATCGTGCCACTGGTCGGTGCACGCCGGCGCGACCGCCTGACGGAAGCCTTGTCCGCGCTCACCCTGACGCTGAATGCCGACGACCTCGCGTTGCTGGAGCAGGCGATTCCGGCGGGCGCGGCGGCGGGCGAGCGTTATCCGGCACAGCAACTAGCGCACATGGATAGCGAGCGTGCTTCACGCTGATTGTGAATCTCGGGCGGACATGCCGGGAAGCTTCAATTCTGGAGATATTTTCTGGAATACATCCTGCATTCCGCCGCGAGGGCCAGCATGTTGGGGTCGCGTTCACGGCTCTTGGGAAACA
>DASVLM010000083.1:0-12699 GCA_036384875.1 Noviherbaspirillum sp. | reverse complement strand
CCGGTATTCGCACAGCAGCTGGCCGCCGCCTGTTCGATGATCGCCATTCCCGATGAACCGGCGCCGCAGGAGCAGCCGAAGGAAACGCCGCAACCGCCTGGCAACGCGCCGCCGCCGGAACCGCGCAACGATTCCTGACGTGGTACCCGATGCGGTTCCCGACGCATCTCCGAAGCAATTGCCGGTGCTATAGCAGCATCGAAACCAATCGCCCCGCGCCGCGTCGAAACGGTATCGCCATTTTTTCCGATCGGCATACCGCATGCAGATGCAAGAACCGTTTATCGACAACCCATTGCCCGGCACCGGCTTGCTGCAGCCCGGCCGCAACTGCTGGCGCATCGAACGCGCCGCGCGCTTTGCCATGCTGGTCGATGCGGATGCCTATTTCCGCGCGGTACGCACCGCCATCGTCAATGCGCGGCACAGCGTTTTCATTCTGAGCTGGGACATCGACAGCCGTGTGCGCCTCGTGCCGGGCGGCGCGAACGACGGTTACCCGGAAGCGCTCGGCGATTTCCTGCATGAAATCGCGTCATCGCGGCCCGACCTGCACGTCTATGTGCTGAACTGGGACTTCGCCATGCTCTATGCGCTGGAGCGCGAATGGCTGCCGGTCTACAAGCTCGGCTGGCGCACGCACAAACGCCTGGAATTCCGCATGGATGCAAAGCATCCGATCGGCGGTTCGCATCACCAGAAGATCGTGGTGGTCGACGACAGTGTGGCTTTCGTCGGCGGCCTTGACCTTACCCGCTGCCGCTGGGATACGCCCGAACACGCCTGCCACGCACCGTTGCGGCGCGACAGCGACGGCAAGCCGCATGCGCCTTTCCATGACGTGCAGGCGCTGGTTGACGATGCCGCTGCGCGCGCCCTCGGCGAGATTGCGCGTGCGCGCTGGCACGCCGCGACAGGCGAGCATCCCGTGCCGCCACGCGCGACTGCGTACGAGATTCCGCACGATAACCGGCACGTTAATGGACACGAAGGCGGCCATGATCCCTGGCCCCGGCACACCGTGCCCGATCTCACCGACATCGACATCGCCATCTCGCGCACCGAGCCGGCTTACGAAGGACGGCAGGGCGTGCACGAAGTGCGACAGCTGCATCTGGACGCCATCGCCGCCGCGCGCCGGCACCTGTTCTTCGAGAACCAGTACTTCACCTCCGGCCTGATCGCCGATGCGCTCGCTGTGCGTCTGGCCGAGCCGTCGGGTCCCGAAGTCGCCATCATCTCGCCGCAGACGCAGAGCGGGTGGCTGGAGCAGGCCACCATGGGCGTGCTGCGCGCGCGCGTGCACCGCAGCCTGAAGCAGGCCGACCGCCACGACCGATATCGCATGTATTGCCCGTATATCCCCGGCCTTGGCGAAAAATGCCTGAACGTGCACAGCAAGGTGTTCGCGGTCGACGATGAATTGTTTTCCGTCGGCTCCGCCAATCTGTCGAGCCGCTCGATGGCGCTCGATACCGAATGCAACCTCACCATCGAAGCGCGCGGCGACGAGCCGCAGAAACAGCGCGTGCGGCAAGCCATCGCGAAGCTGCGCGCACGCCTGCTGGCCGAACACCTCGATGCCTCGCCGGAAACGGTGCAGGAAGAAACCGCGCGCCGCGGCAGCTTGCTGGCATCCATCGCCGCGCTGCAGAACGGCGGACGCAGCCTGCATGAAATGGAGCCGGAAACGACACCCGAACTCGATGCGCTGATTCCCGAGCAAGCCATCTTCGATCCCGAGCGGCCGATCGAACCGGAAGAATTGATGGCCGAATTCGTGCCGCGCGAAGCGCACAAGCCCTTGCCCGGCCGCATGATCGCGCTCGGCCTGTTCGCGGTAATGCTAGCCCTGCTCGCGCTGGCCTGGCGCTGGACGCCGCTGCGCGATTGGGTGAATCTGGAGTCGATGGTGCGCTACGCCGAGCATCTCGACCAGCTGCCGTTCTCGTCGGCCGCCATCGTCGCCAGCTATGTCGTGGCCGGTGTGCTGATGGTGCCCGTGACCCTGCTGATCGCAGTGACCGGCATGGTGTTCGGCCCGGTGCAGGGCGTGTTGTATGCGCTGACGGGTACGCTGGCGAGCGCGGTGACGACCTATGGCATCGGCCACTGGCTGGGACACGACACCGTACATCGCTTGCTCGGCCAGCGCGTCAATCGCCTGAGCCAGCGCATTGCCGCGCGCGGCATCATTGCGATGACAGTGATCCGCGTGCTGCCGGTCGCGCCTTTCACTGTGGTCAACGTGATTGCGGGCGCGTCGCATATCCGCTTCCGCGACTATGTGATCGGCACCTTCCTCGGCATGCTGCCCGGCATCGTGATGACCGTGACCTTCGTACATCACCTGGCGGAAGCGGTGCGTCATCCGAACGCGTTCACCGTCGCGGTGCTGGCGGCGGTGGCTGCGCTCATCATGGCGGTGGCGCTGGGATTGCGGCGCCTGCTCAAGCGCCGGGAGGCTGGCCAGGCATGACGATGGATCTTGCCGATGCAGGCGACCTGGTACGCAAGGCCGTCGACCTCGACCCGTGGCCGCTCACGATTGCTACCTACAACATCCACGGCGCAGTGGGCACCGACGGCCGCTTCGCGCCGGACCGGGTGGCCGGCGTGCTGCGCGAACTGCAGGCCGACATCATTGCATTGCAGGAAGTGCCGCTGGGCGGCACGCACACACCCAATGTGCTGGCGATGCTGCAGAAAGCCACCGGCTATGTCGCCGCCGAAGGGCCGGCCTGCGACACGCGCGAACGCCGCTACGGCAATGCCGTGCTGTCGCGCTATCCCATTCTCTCGATGCGCAGTATCGACCTCAGCTTCGGCAGCCGCGAACCGCGCGGTGCACTCGATGCCGACGTCGATTGCCACGGCCACATGCTGCGCGTGATCGCGACGCATCTTGGTTTGCGCCCGGCCGAGCGGCGCGACCAGATCCGCCGCCTGCTGGAAAAATTCGATACCGATGAAATGCCGGTGATCCTGCTGGGCGACCTCAATGAATGGTTTGCCTGGGGCAAAACGCTGCGCATGCTGGTGTCGCACTTCCAGGCCGTGCCGGCGCCTTCAACCTTTCCTTCACGCTGGCCGGTGTTCGCGCTCGACCGCATCTGGATCCGGCCGCGCCATCGGCTGGTGCAGGTGCAGGTGCATGCGACGCCGCTGGCGCGCGTGGCGTCGGATCACCTGCCGCTGATTGCGCACATCGACGGGTAATTGTTGACGTCGTTCAGGTGTGGCGCTGCGTCGTCGCATCCGAAGAAAACTGCTCCGGCGGCAGGCCGACCAGCACCGGCGGCTCCACCGGGTCGAAGTCGATCCAGTCGCCGTCGGCGATGGTGCCCTCCGCCCGTTCCACATCGGCCGCACCCAGCGAACGCAACAGGTTGATTGCCTGGTCTTCCTGCTCGTGGCTGTCGATCGCGATCGCCACCATCATGCCGGCGTGGCGCAGCGGAACCGCGTTTTCCTCTTCCTCTGCGTTGCCGCCGGTATCGCCGTGTTCCTTCATCTTCGACATGCTGCCCACCAGCCCGCCGACATGCGCGCCGACGAGACCGCCGGTGACGACGCCGACCGGTCCCAGCAGCGGCGCCGCCGCCACACCCACTGCGCCGCCTGCTGCCGCACCGAGCGCGGTGCCGGTATCGGATTCCTTCGCGCCCGGTGATTTCTCGTGGTCGCCGCCGTAGGGATAGGCATCGTGTTGCCCGGGAGGATTCACGTAAAAGGAAGCAATCCGTTCGGGGGCGAAGCCGGCCCGGATGAATTCCTCGATGGTGGCTTCAGCGCTGGATTGCTGCTCGAAGCGGCCCGCAATAATGGTCGTGCTCATTCACGCCTCCTGGTTGATGGCTTGCCTGCCCAAAAGACACCAGGCGCGCGCTGAAGTTCGCATGTAAGTTTTTCTTCTTGGTGCGTAAAAAAAGCGCTGTGTACGCCGTGCGCACATGGAGCCCGCCCGCAGATTCCGCCCGGCCCGCTCCTTGCATACTCGTGCAGCCCTCGTGCAAGGAAGCTTTCCCATGCCGACCCCCTCCGAGAACGCACCGAACGAATTCGTCATCGACGCGGCGGGCCAGCGAGCCGCCATCGTTTCAACCGAACATGCCGAAGGCGAACAGCGCGCCTGGCTGCGGCTGGACGATGGCACGCAATTGCTGGTGCCGCTGTCCGCGCTCGCGCGGCTCGATGACGGCGGCTGGCGCTTGCCATTCACCTTCGACGCCGCGCGCGAAGAAGTAGACGACGTGCAGATGTCCTTCCCGGTAATGGAAGAACGCCTGCAGGTCGGCAAGCGCCTCGTCGATACCGGTCGCGGCCTGCGCATACGCAAGACAGTGGGCGAGCGCGAACGCGTCATCGACGAACCGCTCATGCGCGACGAGCTTGCGGTCGAGCATGTGCCGGTGGGGCAAATCGTTCCGGGCGATGCACCGCCGCAGATGCGCTACGAAGGCGACACGCTGGTGGTGCCGGTGCTGGAAGAAGTGCTGGTGGTGCAGAAACAACTCCTGCTGAAGGAGGAAGTGCGCATCACGCGGCACAGGCATGAGGTGCGTGAACCGCAGCGCGTCGCGTTGCGCTCCGAGCATGTGGAAGTGGAGCGCTTCGAGGGGCACGGCGAGATGCGCGAAGAGGCAAGTGGCGAAGCGCACGGCAGCGAAAGCGGGCAGGCACAGTCCATGCCTGCGGATGAGCGCTTGGGTCGCGGCTTGCCGGGGACGTAAGGCGAAGCGAAGCAATCCGATTGATGAAACGAAACCACCCGGCCGAGCCGCCGGGAATTCTTACCAGGAGAGACTGATCATGGATAACACAGTAGTAGGTGTGTACGACAGCTATACCCAGGCCGACGCCGCCGTCAATGAATTGATCTCTGCCGGCTTCTCGCGCGACCATGTGCAACTGACGCCCGATACCCGCAATGCCTCTACCGGGCAGGACGGCGTCGGCACGGCAGTGCGCGACAGCACGGAATCGAGCGGCAGCGCGATCGGTAATTTCTTCCGTTCGCTCTTCGGCATGGACGAGCACCGCGAGCATCACGACATCTATTCCGAAGCGGTGCGCCGCGGCAGCCATGTGCTGACCGTCGATGCACCGAACGACGAGATGCGCGAGCGCGCGGTCGAGATCATGAACCGCTACGATCCGGTCGATATCGACGAACGCTCCGCACACTGGCGCAGCCAGGGCTGGAGCGGCTATGACGACACCGCGCCGCGCCTGACCGACACCGAGATCGACAAGGACCGCCAGCTCTATACGCAGGGCCGCGACATGAGCCTGTCCGAGAATGCCGGCATGAACCTCAATCCGGTTGCGCCGCTCGGGCAAGGGCAGGGCATGGCAAGCACCGGCAATACCGCCGAGGACATGACGCGCGCCGATACCGTCGGCACCACTGCTGGCCAGGAAGCGACGCATATTCCGGTGGTCGAGGAAGAGCTGCGCGTGGGCAAGCGCCAGGTGCAGCGCGGCGGCGTGCGCGTGTTCCAGCGCGTGCGCGAGCAGCCGGTGAGCGAGCAGGTCGAATTGCGCGAAGAGCATGTGAATGTCGAGCGCCAGCCTGCCGATCGTCCGGCGACCGAGGCCGACCTGGCTGCCTTCAAGGAAGGTGAAATCGAGGTGCGCGAAATGGCGGAAGAGCCGGTCGTGTCCAAGACCGCACATGTGGTCGAGGAAGTGAACGTCAGCAAGGAAGCCACGCAACGCACCGAGGAGGTGAACGACACCGTGCGGCGTACCGATGTCGAGGTGGAACAGTTGGGCGCTGCCGGATCCACGCGTCGCGCCGGTACCGACTATGCCGATACCTCAACCACGGCAGACGATGCCGACTTCCGCCGTCACTGGCAATCCGCTTATGGCGACTCGGGCGGACGTTACGAGGACTATGACGCTGCTTATCGTTACGGTTCCACGCTGGGCGGCACCGATCGTTTCAGCAACTATCGCTGGGACGATGTAGAGCCCGACGTGCGGCGCGACTGGGAAGCGCACCATCCGGAAAGCACGTGGGACAAGGTGAAGGATGCGGTGCGTTACGGCGCGGAGAAGGTGACCGGGCACGGGCGCCAGCATTGATGCGCCCAAATTGAACGAGTAACCCCTGGGGGCGTTTGGGCCGGTGGTGCATTCCGTGCACGCCGGCCTTTTTTATTCAGTCAGAACTTTAGATTTCCCCGCTCTCCACCTTCTGCCGAATGATGCGAATGGTATCGATGTCCGCTTCCTCATAGGCCGACTTGCGGAAGTCGTTGTACATCACCTGTTCGCTGTCGGTCGGTTCGCCGGTGCTGTCTTCGTATTCGAAGCGCACGAAGAGGATGTCCGGTTCCGGTTCCTCGATGGTCATCGCCAGCGACGAGGCGGGAATGTCCTTTTGCGGCGGGATGGTGTAGATCACTTTCTGCTGCGCGATCAGTTGCACGCTGTCGTGCACCGCCAGTTCGCCGTAATGCGAGATGCGGGTGAGGTTGGTGTCGCTTTTTTCGAGGATGGTGCAGCGGTCCAGCCACGGAATGAAGGCCTTCGGGTCTTCCGCGCGCAGCACGAGGCCGCGCCAGACCTGGTCCCGCGTCAGCGTGTCGATGAGCGGGTTGAGCGGGTCATTGATTTCGACGAGATGGGTGAATTTCATGATGGGCTGCCTTAAAGACAATCGGCTAGTGTAACGCGATCGGCATGGCGCATCCCGCTTCAGCGGCCCCGAAACCGGATAGGGCTGTTCGGTGCCGTGGCGCATCAATGTGCGAGAAATTGCCCTGAATCAACATTTATCGAGACAAAATTTTTATGGCGTTTGCGGCAACGCACGAAAGCAAACTCTTTCTTCGCGGCATGAACTGTGGGCATAATGGGCAGCATCGAGGCTGCGCCATTGCCCGGCGCGCCCGTCTCATTACCAGGCCCCCACCATGAGCACGGACAAACCGACCCCGATCGAAGACCTTCACTTCCTGGTTGCGGAAGACGACGAATTCCAGCGGCGCTGGCTGACGGTGATGCTCGCCAAGCTCGGCGCGCAGCATATCGTCGAAGCGGAAAACGGGCTTGTTGCGCTCGAGAAGTTGAGTGACAAGGGCAACCGCACCGATATCAGTTTCATCGACCTCAACATGCCGGGCATGGATGGCATCGAACTGCTGCGCCATCTCGCCAACCGCGATTACCGCGGTGCGGTGGTGCTGACCAGCGCGCTCGGTTCGGCGTTGCTGTTTTCAGTGGAAACAATGTCCAAGGCCTACGGCATCAACCTGCTCGGCACCTTCGAGAAGCCGGCCACGCCGGAGGTGCTGGAAGGATTGATCGCGAAGTACCGGCCGGGCGCGCCGCAATTGAAGCCGAAGGAAGCGCTGCCGGTATTCAGCCTCGATGAAATCCGCCAGGGCGTGCGCGACGGCCAGTTCGAACCCTTCTTCCAGCCCAAGGTGGAACTCGCGACCGGCAAGGTCAAGGCGGTGGAAGCTTTCGTGCGCTGGCGTCATCCGCAGCACGGCATCGTCACGCCGCCGGCCTTCATCCCCACGCTCGAAGCCAGCGGCCACATGGAAGATCTCACCTGGGACGTCATCCAGCGTTGCGTCGACGCCTGCAAGACCTGGCATGCAAGCGGCCTGATGCTGTCGGTCTCGATCAATCTGTCGGCCGCTGCGCTGACGGAAGCAGGACTGGCGGAACGCATCCTGGCCTATCTCGCGCAGCAAGGCATCGAGCCGCATTACATCACCTTCGAAATTACCGAACTGATCGCGATGACCGACTCGCCGGTCTGCCTCGAAAACCTCGCGCGCATGCGCATGAAGGGCTTCGGCCTGTCGGTGGACGATTACGGCACCGCGCGTTCGAACATGCAGCAGCTGCTGCGCATTCCCTTCCTCGACCTGAAGATCGACCGTTCCTTTGTCGCCGGCGCAGGCACCAACGAGCACATGCGCATCGCGCTCTCGTCCTGCCTCGACCTCGCGCGCAAGCTGCGCCGCAATTCAGTCGCGGTGGGCGTCGAGACGCGGGAGGATTGGGACTTGCTGCGCGACCTCGGCTGCACCTATGCGCAGGGCTACTACATCGCCCGGCCGATGGAACGCGATGCCGTACCGTCGTGGATCGACGAGTGGGCGCACTTCTTCTAGGAATCCAGGAACCTACCGGGACAGGCTGCAAGCGCCGCTGCTCAGGCGGCAATCACCGACCGAGCGGGAGACTGTAGCCGGCGCTCGATGAGTTCGCCCAGCGTGCGCACCGCCTGTTCCACCTCCAGGGTCCACGCATTGCTGCAATTGAGCCGCAGGTAGTTGCCGAATTTTCCGGTCGCCGAAAACAGCACGCCCGGCATGAAGGCGACCCGGCGCGCGATCGCCTCGTCATGCAGCGCCAGCGCGTCGATCGTCTCCGGCAGGCGCACCCAAAGCGTATAACCGCCTTGCGGCATCGACACCGAGCAATCGGCAGGAAAGTATTCCAGCACCGCATCCGACATGCGCGCAATGCGTTGCGCCGTCGTGCGGCGCAGCTTGCGCAAATGGCTGTCGTAGCTGTTGCTGCCGATGAACTCGGCCAGCACTGCCTGGAAGAAATGATTGGTGCCGCCGCTCGCCACGTTCTTCAGCAGCGCCACCTGCTGCGCATAGCGGCCCGCCGCGATGTAGCCGACGCGCACGGTCGGGCTCAGCACCTTGGCTTCCGACGAACACAGCAGCACGCGGCCGCCGTCGTCATACGCCTTCACCGGCCACGGCCGTTCCGGCGCGAAGCAGAGATCGCCGTACACGTCATCCTCGATCAGCGGGATGTCGTATTGCGCCAGCAGTTTCGCGAGCCGTTTCTTGTTTTCCTCCGGCATGACGGCGCCGAGCGGATTGTTCCCGTTCGGCACCAGCAGGCAGGCCTGCACCATGCCTTCGCGCATCGCCAGTTCCAGTGCATTGATCGACAGCCCGGTACGCGGATCGGTCGGGATCTCGAGCGCCTTCATGCCGAGACTTTCGATCAGCTGCAGCAGGACGAAATACGTCGGCGATTCGATCGCAATCGTGTCGCCCGGCTTTGCCACCGCACGCAACGCGAGCGAGATGCCTTCGGTGCAGGAATTGGTGACGATGATCTCGTCCGGATCGATGCTTCCCCAGTCGACGGCGCGGCGCACGATCTGCCGCACGAAGCTCGGCTCGTTGGTATCGAAGCAGCCGTCCTTGGCCAGCAGGTCGGGGTTGCGGCGCGCCACGCTGCTGATCACCTGCTGCATGCGCTTCAAGGGCAACAGGTCGGGTGGCGGCCACGACAGGGCCAGTTGCAAGATACCGGGCGCCTTGTTTGCCTTGAGCACCCGCATCAGCAAGTTGTTGATGCCGACATAGGTCGATTCCTTCGCCAGCTGCATTTCGCCCGGCGCGTTCAGCGTGCGCGCGCGATGCCGCACATAGAAGCCGGCCTGCGGGCGCGCATCGACCAGTCCGCGATCTTCCAGCAGGCGCAGTGCCTGCATCACGGTGCTGATGGACAGGCGTTTCTGCTGCGCCAGATGGCGAATCGACGGCAGCCGGTCGCCCGGCGCGAAGACGCGGCTGGCGATCAGGCCGCCGAGTTCATCGGCGAGGCGTTCGTAAAGATTCGTCTGGACGGACATGGAATCGATTGTGCGGGCAATGTGCTTGCACACCTAGATACAGTTCGGCGCAATTTGAACCATAACAGTTTAGGGCGTGCGTCACTGTCATGGTAACAATTTCGCGGCGCTGCGCCTGTTGCGCTGCGGCGTGCTTCCGTAAGCTGTGCTTTCAATACTGAAAGGAGCCAAGCCATGGAAGCCAAAGTCCTGCACAGCACCCGCAGCCGGGTCGAATGCGAATTGTCCGAAAACCGTCCGGTGCGCCTGCTCGGCGCCCAGGGCCACAAGGTGCATTGCCTGTCCGGCACCGCGTGGATTACCGCAGTCGGCGCCGCGCACGATGTATTCCTGCGCCGCGGCGAAAGCTGGACCGTGCCGAACAATGGATTGGTGCTGGCCGAAGCCGTCGGCGAGGCGAAAATCCGTGTGGAGACGCCGCGCGCCATGCGTCCCCTCACGCTGCGTCCGGGTCTGGATTTCATCAGCGGACTGGTGCGCAGCGTCGTTCGACTGCAGCGCAGGTTTGCAGCGTAACGAGGAACATAACGAGGGATATGCAACAGGCCGCGGCCTGATTGAATGACACACTGGCAACTCCCTGCGGGAAGGTGCGGTGCGCTGCTAAAATGAGTCGCTTTTGCAGCCACCGCACCCTCCATGTCGCACACCCCGCACGCCGCCTTGCACGGCATGAATACCCCGCAGCGCGAAGCCGTCAAATACATGGACGGTCCCTGTCTCGTGCTGGCCGGCGCGGGCTCCGGCAAGACGCGCGTGATCACCACCAAGATCGCGCACCTGATCGAAGACCACGGCTATGAAGCGCGCCACATCGCCGCCGTCACCTTCACCAACAAAGCCGCGCTGGAAATGCAGGAGCGCATCGGCAAACTGCTGAAGGAACCGAAGAAGGCGAAAGACCTCACCGTCTGCACCTTCCACTCGCTCGGCGTGCAGATCCTGCGCCGTGAAGCGAAGGAGCTCGGCCTGAAGGATCGCTTCTCCATCCTCGACGCCGACGATTGCTTCGCCCTCGTGCAAGATCTCGGTTGCACCACCGACAAGCAGATCGTGCGCCGCATCCAGAACGACATCTCGCTGTGGAAGAACGCGATGGTCGATCCGGAAGCGGCACTGAAGCAGGCCGTCACCGAAAACGAAGCGCAATCGGCGCGCATCTACCGCAACTACGTCGCCACGCTCGCCTCCTACCAGGCGGTGGATTTCGATGACCTGATCCGCCTGCCGGTCGAACTCTTCCGCAACAATGAAGCGGCGCGTGATCGCTGGCAGCGCAAGCTGCGCTACCTGCTGGTCGACGAATACCAGGACACCAACACCTGCCAGTACGAACTGGTGAAGCTGCTCGTCACCGGCATCGGCAAGAAGCCGATGTTCACGGCGGTGGGCGACGACGACCAGGCGATCTATGCATGGCGCGGCGCGACCATCGAAAACCTCAAGCAATTGCAGGTCGATTTCCCCGACCTGAAGGTGATCAAGCTCGAGCAGAATTACCGCTCGTCCACCCGCATCCTGCAGGCGGCCAACGCCGTCATCTCGAACAACCCGAAGCTGTTCGAGAAGCAGCTGTGGTCCGAGCATGGCCTCGGCGATCCGGTGAAAGTGCTGGCGATGCAGGACGATGAACAGGAAGCCGAACAGGTCGCGATCATGATCTCCGCGCACAAGTTCGAGCGCCGCGCGAAGTTTTCGGATTACGCCGTGCTCTACCGCGGCAATCACCAGGCGCGCGTGATCGAAACCGCGCTGCGCAAGGAACGCATTCCCTACACCATCTCCGGCGGCCAAAGCTTCTTCGACCGCGCCGAGATCAAGGACATCGTCAGCTATCTGCGGCTGATCGCGAACGCCGACGACGATCCAGCTTTCATTCGCGCCGTCACTACGCCCAAGCGCGGCGTCGGGCAATCGACGCTGGAAGCGCTCGGCGCCTTCGCCGGCCAATGGCAATGCTCGCTGTTCGAAGCAGTGTTCAAGGGCGGCATCGAATCGAAACTCGCCGACCGCCAGCTTGGACCGTTGCGCGAGTTCTGCAACTTCATCAACGGCCTCGAAGCGCGCGCTTCCAAGCGCGGCGAAAACGCTGCGGAATTGCTCGACGAGATGATGAAGGAAATCAATTACGAGTCTTACCTCTACACCACGTTCGACGACCGACAGGCGCAATCGAAGTGGCAGAACGTGCTCGACTTCACCACGTGGCTGAAGGAGAAGGGCACTGGCGGCAAGCAGGGCGATGGCGAGGAAAAGAGCCTGCTCGAACTGACGCAGATGGTCGCGCTGATGACCATGCTCGAAGGCCGCGACGAAGAGCCGGATGCAGTGCGCATGTCGACCCTGCATGCATCGAAGGGACTCGAATTTCCGCATGTGTTCCTGGTCGGAGTGGAGGAAGGCATCCTGCCGCACAAGGGCGACCCCGATGCGCCCATCGAGCTGCTCGCCGCGCGCATCGAGGAAGAGCGCCGCCTGATGTACGTCGGCATCACCCGCGCGCAGCGCAGCCTGCACATCACCTGGTGCAAGCGTCGCAAGCGTGCGCGCGAAAGCGTCAACTGCGATGTGTCGCGCTTCATCAAGGAGATGAAACTGGATGAAGGCGATGCGGTGCCGAAGGAAGAGGAGGTCATCACGCCGCAGGCGCGGCTGGCGAACCTGAAGGCGCTGTTGCAGAAGCCGAAAGCAGCTTGATTCACGCGCGACATGCGAGCACGTTCCCAATGAAGAATCCTCAAGGAAAGTTCCGTCAAGGCATCCATTGGCCTTGACGTGTCTGCCCGCTACACTGGATGTGAAGCTGCGCTTGCAGGGGCGGCTTTGCGCACGGCAGAAGGGCCCGCCGCCGTGCCGCGTCGTCAGGGCTCGCTTGGAGGAGCAGGCGAATGACCGTACTCGACGTCATTGTGTCTCTTCCCAGTGCAACCCAGCTCATCGAGTTCTTGAAGGATTGCGAGCATGTCGCGGTGGTCGGCGCTTCGGCGCTGGTGACGCTCGGCTTCCTGGTCAAGATGGTGCGGGACGCCTGGAAAGACTTCTAGGATTCTGCCGGGGCCGCTTTT
>DASVLM010000082.1:0-3073 GCA_036384875.1 Noviherbaspirillum sp. | reverse complement strand
ACGGTTCAACTCGACCGGTGACACTCCTGCCTGATGGCCCATCGGCGACAACGGCACGGACTTAGCCTACAATCGGCGCTGTCCTGCCTGGGGGAATTTGACATGGCCAAAGGTGGGGGAATTTAACCTGGCCAACGGGGGTCAAAGCTTCGTGTCGCCGGCCGAATGGGCGGGTGAGCCGACGAAAGAGGAAAAGTATATTGCCGCGTCCCAAAAATATGCTGCGTTTTTTAGGGCGTTCGACAAAAATCAAATATTTCTACCCGAAAAAATTTGCGGCCAAATTGAATTGTTTTTCCAGGGGATGCGCAAACGGATAATTGACTTCGGATCGTATCTTCAAATGGCCGAACATTTACAAGAGCATACTCAAGCGGAAAAATACCAAGCTTGGATGACGGCAGCGGACTATTTCGAGAAAGAAGTACCTGCGGCAAGAAAGGCTCTTGAATCAGAGTTACGTGGCATGCTTGGAGGGTAGCAAGGTGCAGAACTGCGATCTCGTACAGACTTCGTGAAATATGACGAATTTCAAAAAAAAGATATACGCTGGGGGCACGATCGGATCGGATCAATACACGCGAGTAATTGCGGACTTGTACCGAGCAACGAGTCTGCAGCATTGTTCCGATATCGAAATCGATTTCAGCAAGTGCCGCGTGGCATACCCAACCGGGATTTTGCCCATTCTGTCTGTAAGCGATAAGCCAGCGGCGTTATAGATTCCGCGCAAGACAGTCGGCATCATGCCCTCCATGTTCAATCACAAGGAGGGATAGATGGTGACAGAAGCGACACAAGCACAACAACGGCAAGCGCACTGGCGTGCCGTACTGGAGCGGCAGAAGCACAGCGGCTTGACGGCGGCGGCCTTTTGCAAGAGCGAAGGCGTGGCGCTGCAAACATTCTACTGGTGGCGCGCCAAGCTGCGTCACGGTACGTCGGCGGCGGGGCATGCGCAGCCGGATATGGCAGCCCCTTTCGTCGATCTAGGCGCGCTGCGCACCTCGGAGACCGTTTTCGATATCCGTCTGGAACTGCCAGGCGGCGTTGTGCTGACGATCGGGCGAAGCTGATGTTCTTCCCCGAACAACAGGTGCGCGTCTTCCTCTACGGACAGCCGGCCGACATGCGACGCTCGTACGATGGACTGTACGCGCTGGCGCGCCATGGCATCCCGATCGACCCGCTGTCGGGTGCGCTGTTTGCCTTCGTCAACCGGCGCGCCACGCAAATCAAGGTGCTCTACTTTGATCGTAGCGGCTGGTGCGTATGGGCCAAGCGGCTCGAACAGGGACGCCTGTTGTCGGACTGGAGCAAGATGAGCACACGCGAGATCGACGTCACACAACTGACGTTGCTGCTCGAAGGCATCGAAGTCAAGCGCATGCGGCACCGTTATCGGCATCGCGCGCCGGTCGATAGCGCAAAAGTCTCGCCATGAAGCACCGCTTCCTCTATGATGACGGCCATGTCAACGACAGCCGCCATGACCGAAACCACGTCGCTAGCCGAGCAAGTCACGGCGTTGTCGCGTCGGTTCGACGCGGTGCAACACGAGAACGCGCAATTGCGCGCGCAAGTCGCCTGGTTTCAGCGCCAGTTGTTCGGCAGAAAGAGCGAGAAGCGCCTCATCGAACCCAATGCGCAACAAGGTACGCTGGGCGTTGCCTTCGATGCCGTGCCCGACGTTCTCCCCTCCGGCAAGAAGACGCGCGTGGCCGGACACGAACGCAAGCGCAAGCAGCCTGGCGGGGACGAATCAACGCTGTTCTTCGACGAGAACAAAGTGCCGGTCGAAGTCATCGCGGTACCGAACAACGAAATCGAAGGACTCGATCCCGAGGATTACGAAGTGATCGGCGAGCGTGTCAGCCACCGGCTGGCGCAGCGTCCGGGCAGCTACGTCGTGCTCAAATACGTGCGTCCGGTGATCAAGCGGCGCGACACGCAGACACTGTCGTGCCCTGCCGCTCCCATGGGCGTGATCGAAGGCAGCCGTGCCGATGTCTCGTTCATCGCCGGCCTCCTGGTCGACAAGTTCTACTACCACTTGCCGCTGTATCGCCAGCATCAGCGTCTGGAGCATGCCGGCATCAAGGTCAGCCGGCCGTGGCTGACGCAACTGGCACAATCGGCGATCGCGCTTCTGGAGCCGATTTACCAGGCGCAATGGCAATCGATCCTGGCCTCGCGCGTCAAGAAAATGGACGAGACGCCGATCAAGGCCGGGCGCGAGGGGCCGGGCAAGATGCGAACGGCGTATTTCTGGCCGGTGATGGGGGAAGACGACGAGATCTGTTTCCACTACCATCCGAGCCGGCAGCACCGCCATGTGAAAGAGACGCTGGGCGAGCACTTGCCGGTGGGCAGCGTGCTGCTCACGGACGGTTATGCCGCGTACGACCGCTATTGCGAGAAGACCGGCATCGCGCACGCGCAATGCTGGACGCATTGCCGGCGGACGTTCGTGGAAGCGGAGGAAATCGAACCGGAACGGGTTGCGGAAGCGCTCGACCAGATCGGCGTACTATACCGCATCGAGGCCGAGCTACGCGAAAAGAGCCTGAAAGGAGAAGCCCGACGCGCGTGGCGGCAGCAGCACGCCAAGCCGGCAGCGCTTCGCTTCTTCACATGGATCGACGCCCAGTTCGCCGCGCAAGGCCTCCTGCCGTCGAGCAAGTTCACCAAGGCGCTGGCTTATGCGCGCGAGCGCCGCGACGGTCTCTTGCTGTATCTGGACGATCCAGACGTGGACATCGACACGAATTCATTGGAGCGCGCGTTGCGCGCCATTCCCATGGGCCGCCGCAATTGGCTGTTCTGCTGGACCGAAGTGGGCGCGCAGCAGGTCAGCATCGTGCAAAGCCTGTTGGTGACTTGCAAGCTGCACGAGATCGATCCCTACGATTATCTGGTCGATGTGTTCCAGCGTGTCGGACAACATCCGGCATCGCGCGTGGAAGAACTGACGCCGAAGCTGTGGAAACAGCATTTCGCCAGCAATCCGTTGCGCTCGCTCCTGCATCAGTTGGGCAGTTAGCGCAAGGACGCCGCTCAGTTACCGCTTACT
>DASVLM010000081.1:0-1609 GCA_036384875.1 Noviherbaspirillum sp. | reverse complement strand
GGGAAAAATTGCTGTTCGATGAAACGGAAACCGAACACGCCCAGCGCGAAGACGCCCAATGTCAGCACGATGGTGGTCTTGCGCCATTCCACGCACCAGTTCACCAATGAGCGAAAGCGCGTGTAGAACGGCGTATCGAAGAGTTCATGATGGCCGTCCGCGTTGGCCTTTGGCTTGACCTTCAGCAGCACGTAGCCAATGTAAGGCGTAAAGATCACGGCCGCGATCCAGGAAATGATCAATGCCAGTGCGTTGACCGAGAACATGGAGAAGGTGTACTCGCCGGCTGCAGATTTTGCGAGTCCGATGGGCAGGAATCCGGCCGCGGTGATCAGCGTGCCGGTCAGCATCGGCATGGCGGTCGATGTATAGGCAAAGGTCGCGGCGTCGAAACGCGAGAATCCTTCTTCCATCTTGCGCACCATCATTTCGACCGCAATGATTGCGTCGTCGACCAACAGGCCTAGGGCGATGATCAGCGCACCCAGGGATATCTTGTGCAGATCGATGCTGAAGATTCGCATGAAAAGGAACGTCACCGCGAGCACTAGCGGAATGGTCAGCGCCACGACCAACCCGGGTCGTACGTCTAGCCTGAACGGCTTCGTGTGCAGGCCGAGCGAAACGAAGCTGACAGCGAGCACGATCAGGACCGCTTCAGCAAGCGTGTGCAGAAACTCGTTGACCGACGATGACACTGCTTTCGGTTGGTCGGAAACGCGCTCCAGTTCGACTCCGACCGGCAACTTGCCCTTGATATCGTTCGCGACCTTTTCCAGGTTGCGGCCCAGCTCGATGATGTCGCCGCCCTTCTCCATCGAAATACCGAGCCCGATCACCTCTTTGCCGTTGAAGCGCATCTTGTCTTGCGGTGGGTCTTTATATTCGCGCTTGATTGTCGCGAAATCGCCGAGGCGGAAGGTGGTATTCCCCGCGCGCAGTTCCAGGTTCTCCAGGTCCTTTACCGAAGTCATTGCACCCGTAACGCGCACCTGCAGGTTATCCGTCGGCGTGACAAGAACGCCGGTCGATTCCATGGAATTCTGCGCATTCAGCTGATTGATAATGGAATCAAAGGGAATGCCGAGCTGAGCGAATTTCTTGTGGGAGAACTCGATGTAAATCTTTTCGTCTTGCACCCCGAACAGTTCGACTTTCGCCACCGAGGGCACGGCCAGCAGTTGCTGGCGCACGAAGTCGGCGTAATCCTTCAACTCGGCATAGTTGAAGCCGTCGCCGGAGAGCGCAAAGATCGAGCAGTAGGTGTCACCGAATTCGTCATTGAAAAACGGCCCGAGGACGCCTGACGGCAAGGTGCTTCGGATGTCGCCTATTTTCTTGCGCACCTGGTACCACGCGCCAGGCACCTCCTTCGGTGGCGTCGATTCGCGCAATTGCAGGATGATGAGTGTTTCACCCGGTTTGGAATAGCTGCGGATCTTGTCGATGTAAGGCGTTTCCTGCAGCTTGCGCTCGAGCTTGTCGGTGACCTGGTCGGCCATCTGGAGCGACGTGGCGCCGGGCCAGATCGCGCGCACGACCATGGCGCGGAAAGTAAACGGCGGATCCTCGTCCTGTCCCAGCCGCCCGTAGCTCAGAATACCGCCAA
>DASVLM010000080.1:0-1980 GCA_036384875.1 Noviherbaspirillum sp. | reverse complement strand
TGGGTACCGGCGCTTTCCTTCGTCAAGTAGCCGCGAGCGCCGGCACGGATGGCCCGTACTGCGTACTGTTCCTCTTCGTGCATCGTAAGAACAAGAATGGGAAGCTTGGGAACTTCGTCCTTGATCTGACGGATCAATTCGACACCGCTGCGTCCTGGCATGGAAAGGTCCAGCATCAGCAAGTCGAAACCGCCCTTGCGGACGTGGGCAAGCGCTTCGAAACCGTCGACCGCTTCTCCCACGACTTGGATGTCGTCGGCGCCATCAAGAATGCGCTTCAGACCTTCGCGCATGATGGTGTGGTCGTCGGCGATAACTATGCGGATCATGGGGATGGTCGATGATTTTCTATTGTTCGGGATAATTGATTGTCGTATCCAGCGGAATGGTGGCATGGATGAGCACGCCGTGCGGCTTCACATTGCCGACCGTGATTGTACCGCCTAGAACAAAAATCCGTTCCTGCATACCTATCAGGCCGTAACAACCGGACTTCCCCTGCGCTCCAGAAGATATGCCGACACCGTCGTCCTGAATCATAACATCGAGTTGGTTGTCGGTATGCAAGAAAACTATTCTTGCCTGCCGGGCACGCGAATGCTTTTCGATATTCGTCAATCCCTCCTGGATAACCCTGAAGAGGGCCGACTCGATCGGCTCTCCCAGTTTGATCGCCAGGCCGTTCCCCTCCACCGTACAGACTATCCCGCTCTTCTTCTGAAAATTCTCGGCCATCCATGACGGCCGGCAGGAGGCCGAAATCGTCAAGCAGGGGAGGGCGCAGAGCGGAAGCCATGCTTTTAGTCATGGTGATGACGTTGTCGAGCAGCCCCTGCATCTGCGCAACGCGCTCGGGCAACCCATCATCAACATCGGAGAGACTATTTTCCAGCCAGTCAAGATCAAGCTTGAGCACGCTCAGGCGCTGCCCTATTTCGTCATACAACTTTCTTGAAAACCGCCGCCTTTCGACCTCGTTGGCTTGCTGAGCTGTCGCGGCCCATCGGCGAAGATCTGCTGTTTTCACTGTTCGCCGGCGTTGTTCCGGCGCACCGTCATCGGTCGCCGAGCTATGGACGACAAGAGCGAGAAACGACTCGCCGTGCACCGTCACGCGTGATGCACTTGTATTGAGAAAAAGGGATTCTCCGTTGGCGTGCTGGCCTCGCAATCCCAGTTTGGTTCGGCGCCCTGATCCGCGCGCCGAACACAGTCGTTCAAGCCGGCGACGTTGCTCCGAGCCATAGCCTGGCGGGACCAGCATGTCGATGGATTTCTCCAGCAAGTGGCTGGCCGGGTAGCCAAACATCCGCTCGACCTTGTGATTGACCAGCACGATTTCGCGGGCGGTATCGAGCACGATGACGGCATCCATTGCAGAATCGATGATCGACTGCAAGCTGGTGCCGACTTTGCCGGTGGGGAAGCGTGGCAAGCTTGTAATGAAGCCGGCTACCTTGCCAAGGCCGTGGTCCATGTGGGTCGTCATCGAATTTCTCTAAAACTTTGGCGGTGTGACCGATTGATCGTTACTGCAATTCGCCAGACGAATATTCGGATCGTTCGGGTGAATATCCCGGCTCGGAGTGCGGCATATGTCTCCAATTCCTGATTGGCTGCCGCAAGCTGTCGCTACCGCGCAGGGTTCGGATAAGCGCGGTGGCGTTCACCGAGGAAGAGCCGCGGAAACCGATACTTCATTCGATCTCGTCCAGCGAAGCGCTCTGTCTCAGCTTATGACCATGGAAAATTCAAATTAACAGATCAAAAACGATATGAATTGAGAATTCACAATCGACCCATGATCGAGGGAAGCAGGGTGAGCGAGACCATGCGGCGGATCATGTGGCGGGAGTTTTCGTTTCGTGTGTTCCCGGCGTAGAAATGGCGGCTGCGGGTTCCGGTACAGGCAAGGAAACATGCACTGCCATGCCGGCTCCAGGAGATGTTTCGATTCTCAGTTCACCGTCGAGGGAGGCA
>DASVLM010000079.1:0-5733 GCA_036384875.1 Noviherbaspirillum sp. | reverse complement strand
GGAGCCGGCGCGGCACCGCGCCAGGGCAAGCCCAGCCTCGCTCCCTCGGTGACATCCCCCGAAGATGCGGACAAGACCGTGGTCATCAAGGATACGACCAAGCATGTCAACGTCTTCGAAAACGAAACCATCCTGTTCATCATCGGCGACAAGAAATTCGCGGTCAAGTTCGACGGCAACAGCTATTCATACGACCTGGCGGCGCTGGCGCCGGCCGGGGCCTTGAATCACAAGGTCAAGGTTTTTGTGGAGCCGAACCCCAAAGAACCGATGAAAGAAAACCACTGATTGCGTTCCCTCAGACGTGGCGACCCCTAGGCCACGCTTCCAGCCCACTCCCTCTGCAGCGGAGTGGGTTTTTTTGTGTGGATTTCCGGTTTCGCGCGGAGTTCTTCTACCCCTGCCTCTTCAGCACCTCAAACTGCCGCAGGATGCCTTGAAGATGGCATCGCTTACCGCAGCGGGGAACGACGCGAGGTCGACCATCCCCCCGGCAATTGTCCCAAGGGGCAATTTCAGGATATGTGTCGTGGGGGTCGAGCCAAGCGGCCGGCACCATTTCCCATCGTGCTTGAGCAGTGCGGTTTTTTCCTGCGTTCCCGCCAGCGAGAGACGCAGCGAATCTTCCGGGTCGTCGATGCGAAACCCTTGTTGGGCTATGGTGTCGTTGAGCTGGCGTTCAATCATGGACTTCCACTGGAGCCGGGGGGAGGTTGGAGGTTGGCGCCGGCACGCGACATGAATCCTGTTCCAAATTCGTGGCCGCTGACGTTCTATGTAGCCTAAGCGGATAGTGCTGGGGCTTGCCCATCCAAGTGTCAAGCCGCTCCCGCATCGCTGGGCAGCCGGCGGCACCTGACCGGCCAGACGGGTTTAGAATCGAGAATTCGATTGCCATCCAGCCACAGGAGAACCCGATGATCAAAGTCAGTGTCATGTACCCGTATGCCGCAGGCGCGCGATTCGACCATGCTTACTACCGCGAGAAGCACATGCCAATGGTGAAACAGCGGCTCGGCGCCGCATGCCTGTACTACACGGTGGACAAGGGCATTGCGGGCGGTGCGCCGGGCACTGACCCTGTTTACGTGGCCAAGTGCGACTTCATCTGCACTTCTGTCGAAGCTTTCCGGGCCGCCCGCGAGCCGCACGCCCAGGAAATCAGGGGGGACTTGGCCAATTACACGGATATACAGCCTGTGGTGCAGATCAGCGAGGTGGTGGTGGAGCGTTCGGAGGTTTGAGCAGGGCTGCGGTTCGGTGAATGACGAAAGGTGTCCCATCGAGTGCCAGGCGTGCCGGCATCGCCAAGCAGTTCGGAGCCGCTGTGATGACGGATGCCGGTAACGAGGTTTTGCCCCGGTCAACGGGAGCTTCGCGTGGAACAGCGGACGTTATCGATTTTCATGCTGCTGTTGGCAGCTTTCCTGATGCCGCCGCCAGCGCGGTGTTATCCGAAAGCATCAGGACGATTTGCGCTTCATTGCGTAAAGTGTTTGGTCCGCATGTTGAAGAAGCCTGACTGCGTCGTTAATTTCGGAGGAGGATGTTGCAATACCAATGGAGATTCCGACACGGACTTCTACACCACCGCTTAGTGCAATCGGCGGGATGAGGCATTCGGCAAAGCGCCTGGCCATGGTTTCCGCCGATTCCCGAGGGCAGTCGCGTGCGATGACTCCAAACTCGTCGCCGCCAAGTCGCGCCAGAATATCGCCTTGACGCAAACTATGGGCCAACCTCTTCGCAACCACACATAGCACTTCGTCGCCCGCGGCATGCCCCAGGCTATCATTGACTTGCTTGAATCCGTCGAGATCCATGCAGAACAGGCTGTAGGGCAAGCCCGATCTGATGGCATTTGCCATTTCGGTAGCGTTGGCCAGGTCGAATTGCGCACGATTGGATACGCCGGTCAGGTAGTCGGTCAGCGCAAATCTCCGGAGAGCATTGGCGCGCTTGCGGCTTTGCAATGCGGTCATGACCAATGTTGCGAAGTCGCGCAAGCAGGCATGCTGGGAATCATTGAAGATGCGCGGCCGTACGTCCAATACCGCGATGGTGCCCAAAGCATTGCCATCGTCGTCCAATAACGGCGCACCCGCATAGAAGCGCAGGTGCGGCGCTCTTGCGACCAAGGGGTTTTGGGAAAAGCGTGGATCTTGCGAAAGATCGCCGACGATGAGCGGATCAGTCGGGGACATGATTGCGTGAGCGCAAAACGCTACCTGCCGGTCCAGCTGCGGTACGGACAAACCCAGTTTGGACTTGAACCATAGCCGATCGGAATCCATCAGGGCAACAAGGGCGACGGGTGTCGAAAACGTCTGGCATGCCACTCTCGTCAAGGCTTCAAATTCCGGCTCGGGCTCTGTGTCGAGAATCTCGTAAGAGTAAAGCGAGATCAAGCGCTGGGGCTCGTTTTCAGGTACGGGGCATTCTTCCACGGTTAGCATATCGCCCCCGGCTACAATGCAAAAGTTAAGTCCTCCCTCACGGCATTCTGCCAGTGCAGACCGGAGGAAAATCTGAGAAAACGAATTCGCTTGCTGATCCCTTGAAGCCAATCAAAACATGAATAATCTTAGCACGCGGAATTGAAACGAATGATTCCTGCTCTGCTGATTGAGTACGCTTGTCACCCCCATGCCGCTGGCTTGCGCGCGAATCACGTTCTTCAACCGATCGGCACCCGCAAAGACCTTCGGTTTGCGCGAGCATGGATTTTCAAGCGCCGTGATAGCTCGTGATCGGGTAGTTTCGAATTGTGTTGGTGTAAAACCAATGCCCAAATCAGGATGGCGTGGCGAAACGAAGTGCAAATGTTGTTTCGGTGTCTTATACTTGGCCGAATCAAACTGGCCGATTCGGGTATCGCGAACTATCCAAGTTATGAACACGATCAAAATCATTTCCGACGAGCCGCCTGCCCGTCCGACGGGATGCGGAGAATGCAGGAACGAAGGCAAGTTGGATTTCGATATCAAGTTCGCCTACCAGCCTATCGTCAACGTCAAAGATAAGACCATATTCGCCCACGAGGCATTGGTTCGCGGGCCTAACGGGGAGTCGGCGCATTCCGTATTGAGCCAAGTGACTGACGCCAACCGATATCGCTTCGACCAAACATGCCGGGTGGAAGCAATCCGCGGTGCTGCCGCACTGCAGATCGCTGAAAAATTATCGATCAATTTTCTGCCCAACGCGGTGTACCAGCCCGAGGCTTGCATTCAGACGACCTTTGAAGCCGCGCGACAATATCAATTTCCCATCGAGCGCATTATTTTCGAAGTCACCGAAGGTGAACAGGTGATCAACCGGCAACACCTGGTAAACATTTTCCGGGAATACCGGCGCTTCGGCTTTAGCACCGCGATTGACGATTTCGGAGCGGGCTATGCCGGACTGGATTTATTGTCGGAGTATCAGCCGGACATCATCAAGATTGATATGGAACTGGTGCGCGACATCGATACAAAATGGCCGAAGCAAGCGATCGTCAAAGGGATCGTGGCGATTTGCCGTGACTTGAACGTGCGACTTCTGGCTGAAGGGATCGAGACAAAAGGGGAACGGGACTTCTTGCAGTCCCAAGGGATCGAGCTTATGCAGGGATATCTGTTTTGCAAGCCGGCATTCGACGCTATCGGCGTAATCGACCCCGCCGCTTGGGAATGATCGCCTGGATCATCCTGAAACCGCCCGAGCCCCCAACCCTTGAAACCGATGGCATAGAGCCCGGCAATCGGCTTACGCCGAAACCTTGGCCTGGGTGTTGATTTCGATTCCCTGAGCAAACGCGAGTGCCGCGCGCTCCCGGCCGAGTGCGATGAGTTCTTCGGCCTTCCAGAATTCAAAAAAGCCGCAGATGTTGCGGGGAATCTCGATCAGCACGTCCGGCGAGTAATGCGACATGCGCAACTTCGAGATGGTGTCCTGCATCGCTTGCATTGAATTCATTGCGATGCTGAGCATGCTGTGCGACATGTCTTTTTCAGTGCGCGCCGGCCTTACGGTATTGATGAACTTCACGATCCGCTGACGGTAGCCGTTGTCAACTATCGATGCCTCGGTTCGCGGGGACGGCGAGCGTGTCTCTGCCGGCCCGCTCAAGTCAACAGCGACCGTGATATCGGTGGAGTCGTGGAGTGTTGGCGCGATGGGTACTGGATTGACGACCGCGCCATCCACGAGCAGCCGATCGCCATGCTTGAACGGCGTGAAGACCATGGGAGTCGCGATGGACGCTCGAATCGCATCGAATAAGTTGCCCTTGCGAAGCCACACTTCCTCTCTCGAATCGATATCCGTTGCGACAGCAGTGAACGCGAGGCTCAAATCTTCGATGGTGCAATCGCCCACGAGTTGGCGGAGTATGCTGATAATGCGTTCGCCTTTGAACAAGCCAGCGCTGCCGATCGTCGGATCAAGCAGCCTCAAGACATGTACCCGTTCGAGCGCCAGAACCCATTTGGCATAGTCGTCGAGTTTGCCGGCGGCATAAATGCCACCCACCAACGCACCCATCGAAGATCCGGAAATGGAGCGAATATCGTAGCCGTTCTCAGTCAGCCATTGGATAACTCCGATATGTGCCAGGCCCCTGGCTCCGCCACTGCCAAGAACGAGCGATACCGTTGCCGGATTTTTGATCATCATGAGTGTGAAAAGCGTTGGTGAATGCTGTTCCGTTTTATCCGTGCCTGGTTTGGGGCTCTGCGGCCAGGTTAAATTTCCTCTGGCAGTACAGCGCCGATTGTAGGCCAAGTCCATGCCTTTGTCGCCGATGAGGCGCCAGGCAGGGCTTGGGACAGCGGGTTTTCTGTGGGCGCCTTGATCGATTTGAGGTGTTGATATTCTCCGCCTGTGCTCGTGCACAAGCCAGGTCGATCAGGCGGCGCGGGCACCTTTGGGTTCGTAGATTCGCACTCTTACGTTAGGCAATGCCTCCATAGCCGCGACGATGCGGGGGCGAACCTGATCCCATTCCAGACCACCCAAACCGCTTCCCAATGGAGGAATGGCAATTGATCCGATATTTTTGGCTTTGAGCAGGTTCACCAAGTCGGCAAGGCCGGAGTCGATATCTTCCATACGGCTTCCCGCTCGCCAATGGCGCTTGGTTGGGAAGTTGATGATGTATTTAGGGGTAGTCAATAACCCCGTAGCAAATACAAACATCCGACCCGGCTTAACCTCATTATGTTGGCAGGCGAGGGCATAGGCTTCGAAATTTTCCGGCCAGGCGTTTTTGAATTGCAATGCGATGCCGCGCCCCATGACTCCGACACAATTCACGGCATTGACCAATGCCTCGGAATCGTCTTTCAAAATATCGCCGCTAGCGAATTCAATCATGGCTGACTTCTCCTGTCAGTAATACCAAGCGGGCAGCACTTCGACGACCGGCCTGTGTCCGCCTGTCGGTAGCGCGTTGATTGCTTCCCGGTACGTAATGTTATTTTGGACACCAATTCGATCTATCACGTGCCAGGAAGAGCTATGTTCAATGAGGAATTCAGCTTGCTTCCCAACATGACAGTTCTGGGGCAAAAATAAAATGGCACGCATTGCCCTACCCGTAAATTGGCGGTAAGCGGTAATCCAGCGGCGTTATAGATTTCGCGCAAGACAGCCGGCATCATGCCCCCACATTAAATCACGCGGGGGATATCATGGCGACAGGCTCGGCACAAACACAACGCCAAGCGCGCTGGCAGGACATTCTGGATC
>DASVLM010000078.1:0-19859 GCA_036384875.1 Noviherbaspirillum sp. | reverse complement strand
ATCTCCCTTCACCGTCCTGCCCGGCCCGCGTACGCTGGACAACGGCAATGAAGTGAAGGTGGTGCTGGAATCGCAGGAAGGCGGCGTGAAGCTGACCAAGACCTATACCTTCCATCGCGGCGACTACGTGATCGGCATGCGCAACGACGTGACCAACGTCGGCACGGCGCCCGTCACACCTTCGCTCTACCTGCAGCTGGTGCGCGACGGCAGCAAGCCGGAAGGCGAAACGCGCTTCTACAGCACCTTCACCGGCCTGGCTGTCTATACCGAAGCCGAGCATTTCCAGAAGATCGCGTTCGACAAGATCGGCAGCGGCAAGGACGAGCATGCGACCAAGGCCGACAACGGCTGGATCGCGATCCTCCAGCATTACTTCGTGTCGGCCATCATTCCGCCGGAGCATACGCAGCGCGAAATCTTCACGAAGAAAGTCGGCGACAACCTGTACGCCGTCGGCACCATCCTGCCGCTGGGCACGATCGCGCCGGGCGCAACGGTTTCCGACGAGGCACGCCTGTATTCCGGTCCGGAAGTCGCTTCCGCGCTGGAGAAGGTCGCCCCCGGCCTGGACCTGGTGAAGGATTACGGCTGGCTGACCATCGTCGCCAAGCCCATCTTCTGGCTGATGGACCACATCCATAACGTGCTGGGCAACTGGGGCTGGACCATCATCGCGCTGACCATCCTGATCAAGCTGGCATTCTTCCCGCTCTCCGCTGCAAGCTATCGCAGCATGGCGAAGATGAAGACAGTGACGCCGAAGATGCAGGGTATCCGCGAGCGCTTCAAGGATGATCCGCAGAAGATGAACCAGGCGATGATGGAACTGTATCGCACCGAGAAAATCAATCCGCTCGGCGGCTGCCTGCCGATCGTGATCCAGATCCCGGTGTTCATCGCGCTGTACTGGGTGCTGTCGGCCTCCGTTGAAATGCGCGGCGCACCGTGGCTGGGCTGGATCCACGATCTGGCTGCACCGGACCCGTTCTACATCCTGCCGGTGGTGATGGCGGTATCGATGTTCGTTCAGACCAAGCTCAACCCGACGCCGCCGGACCCGGTGCAAGCGAAGGTGATGATGTTCATGCCGCTGGTGTTCTCGGCCATGTTCTTCTTCTTCCCGGCCGGCCTCGTGCTGTACTGGGTGGTGAACAACATGCTGTCTATTACGCAGCAGTGGGTGATTACCCGCAAGATCACGGGCGAGAAGAAGGTGTGAATGCCTTTTGAATGACTCGTCTCGCAGCGACAAAAAAACCCGCGCATTGCGCGGGTTTTTTATTGGCCTTTATTGGCCTGATTGATCGGAACTTGCAGTTCGATCAGAACTTGTAGCTGACGCCGACACGCAATACGGGGTAGATCTTGAAGCGCCCCATCTCGTCCTTCAGCGCCGCGTTCTCGCGCGACAGCTCGTTGGAAAATTGCGCGCAGACCGCGTCCGATGCCTTGCAACCCGAGGATTGCAACGTGCTGCGGGGCGAGCCCTGGAACATCACGCCGACATCGCTGGTGTAAGACCAGCCCTTGTCGACCTTGCGGCTCCAGCCGACACCGAGGTAAGGCGCGAGCTTGCCGAAATCGACACTGCCGGTAACCTTGCCGACGTCCGCCGCGCTGTAGGTGTTGCCATTGATGACGTAATTGCCCGCAGAGTTCGGGCGCGCAGCGGCATCGATCTTGTTGCCGTTGTAGGCGACGCCGGCGGTAATGCGGAAGCTGCTGTCCGCCCTGGGGTACCAGTCGAGCAGGGCGTCGTAGGTCCTGGAGTGCAGCGACAAATCGTAGCCGAGGTCGTGCGCAGTACCGTGATAGGTGTAATCGAGATAACCCGTGCCGAGGCGCAGGTTGAGGTTGTCCTTCAGCGGTATTGAGGCGTGCGCGCCGATACCCGTGGTGCCGATTTCGCCGCTGACGCCGATATCCGCATATGCGCTGCATGCTGCTGCCAGGCCTGCCGCGATAGTTGCGGCTTTCAAAACTGTCTTCACTCTTTCCGTCCTGTCTTGTGCGAACCGCAGGAATTGGGTCAAGCGGTAAGCTTGCTTGCGGTACAGCCGCTTATGACTTGGGGAAAGAGGGCGGGTTCCATCGATTTTGCATGCGATGGAACCGTATTGGCGAAGCGATCAGAACGAGGCAGTGACGCGGATGGCGCGTTCGACATCGTCGCGGTTCACGTCGAGGTGAGTGACCCAGCGGATGCGGCGCATCGCACCTTCGACGCCGCGATAGACACCGCTGGTGACCTTGATATCGTTCGCCGCGAGATGCGCGAGGTAATCGTTTGCCACCACCGGATCAACATCCATGAAAAGGATGTTGGTATTCGCACCATGCACCTTCACGCGGCTGCGCAGCTTTGCATTCGACTCGGCTGCTTCGCCAAGACCGCGCGACAGTGCCGCCGCGTTCGCATGGTCGTCGGCGAGGCGATGCACATGGTGCTGCAGCGCGTGCAGTCCTGCCGCGGCAAGCACGCCGGCCTGGCGCATGGCGCCGCCCAGCATCTTGCGTACGCGGCGCGCCTGCTTGATGAAATCTTGCGACCCGAGCAGCAGTGAACCGACCGGCGCGCCGAGCCCTTTCGAGAGGCAGAGCGACACAGAGTCGAAACCTGAAACAAGTTCGCGCGCACATTGCACCGGGTCGCCGTCGCCGGCCAGCGCGACCGCCGCATTGCACAGCCGCGCGCCGTCGATATGCGCGCGCAGTCCGTGGCGCTTTGCGAGCGCGGCGACATCGTGCATGTATTGCATCGGCAGCACTTTGCCGCCGGTAGTGTTTTCGACCACGACGAGGCGGGTGCGCGCGAAGTGCGGATCGTCCGGCTTGATGGCGGCTTCGATGTCGGCCAGCGCGATGCTGCCGTCGGGCTGGTGCTCCAGCGGCTGCGGCTGGATGGAGCCGAGCACCGCCATGCCGCCGGCTTCCCAGCGATAGGTGTGCCATTGCTGGCCGACGATGGCTTCATCGCCGCGCTGGCAATGCGTCATCAATGCGATCAGGTTGGTCTGGGTGCCGCTGGACGCGAACAGCGCGGCTTCGAAGCCGAACATGGCCGCGGCGGTTTCCTGCAGGCGGTTGATGCTCGGATCGTCGCCGAAGACGTCGTCGCCCAGCGGGGCTTCCATCATGGCCTGCTTCATTGCAGGCGTGGGTTGCGTGACGGTATCGCTACGGAAGTCGCTCATCGTGGTCCTCATGGAATGACGTGCCGCCATTGTCGGCGAAGGGCAGCCGTCATTATCGAGGTTTTTGCTGGCGGCCGCCGAATACCATGTGGCAGGCATCATGCGCTTGCGCATGGCTTGCATCGCGAATATCACGCTATCATCGCGCAACAACCCACGGGAGATTGCGATGAAGACAGCAAGGCATGGAATGCTCGCGTTCATGCTGCTGGCCGCCCTGCATTCCGCATCGGCCGGCCTGCTGCGCGACCGTATCATGGAGCGCCGCGCGCAGCACGAACAGCAGCAGGAATCGGACGACATGGATGACGGCAGCACGGGCGCACCCGCATCCATGCCGGCAGGCGTGCGCGTGATGCGCGACATCAGCTACGGCAGCGACCCATTGCAGCGCTTCGACGTCTGGCTGCCTGCGCAAGCCAAGCCCGGCGCACCGGTGATCTTCATGGTGCACGGCGGCGGCTGGCGGCGCGGCGACAAGCACATGGCGACCGTGGTCGATAACAAGGTCGCGCGCTGGGTGCCGCGCGGTTTCATCTTCATCTCTACCAACTACCGCATGCTGCCGGGCACCGCGCCGATCGACCAGGCGCGCGACGTCGCATTGGCGTTGGCGACGGCACAGCAGAAAGCAGCGTCGTGGGGGGGCGACCCAGGCAAATTCGTCGTCATGGGGCATTCGGCCGGCGCACATCTGGTAGCGCTGCTGGGCGTCTCGCCCGACATGGTGGCGGCAGCCGGTGCGCGACCGTGGCTTGCCACCATTCCTCTCGACAGCGCGGCGCTCGACGTGCCGCAGATCATGGAAAAGCGCCACATGCGACTGTACGACGCAGCCTTTGGCAAGGACCCGGATTACTGGCGGCGCGCCTCGCCCTATCACCAGATCACACAGACGGTGCGCCCCTTCCTCGTGGTGTGTTCCAGCAAGCGCAGCGACTCCTGCCCGGCCGCGCATGCGTTCGTGACGAAGCTGGCCGCTGTCGGCACGCAGGGCAGCGTGCTGGAAGAACCCATGACGCACAAGGAAATCAACCAGCGCCTCGGCGAAGAGCCGGCCTATACGTCTGCAGTGGAAGACTTCATGCGCAAGCTCGATCCTGTCGTTGCCGCGACGCTTGCCGGCCGTGCACCCTGATCCCTTGCTCATGCTCGGCGCGTGCGCCGCATGGTATGCCGTGCTGAGCATTGCGGCCTTCGTTGCCTATGCGGCCGACAAATCGGCTGCGCGACGCGGCGACAGGCGCACGCCGGAGCGCACGCTGCACCTGCTTGCGCTGGCAGGCGGCTGGCCGGGCGGCATGCTGGCGCGGCGCATGTTGCGGCACAAATCGCGCAAGCCGATGTTTCTCTTCGTACTGTGGGCAAGCGCGCTGCTACATGTTGCGGCCCTCGCATGGCTGGGCTGGCTGGCCTTCCTGCAGTGACACGCCGGCGCCCGTACAATGCACACAGCCTTACTTCCGATTTCCCATGGACCAGCATTTCACCGTACTGCTGCAGCCGCGCGGCTTGCGATTCGATGCCACGGACGAAGCGACCGTGCTCGATGCCGCATTGCTCGACGGCGTACGCATTCCGACCTCGTGCCGCAACGGCACCTGCCGCACCTGCATGTGCCGGCTGGTGTCGGGCAAGGTTGCGTATCGCATTGCGTGGCCGGGGCTCACGCCGGAAGAGAAGGCGGACAACTTCATCCTGCCCTGCGTCGCGTATCCGCAATCCGACCTGGTGATCGAGGCGCCGGCGGCCGTGCGCATCGCGGAGAACTGACATGCCCTACGCCGACAATCATGGAATGCGGATCTGGTACGAGGTACGCGGCGAGGGCATGCCGCTGGTGATGCTGCACGGCTTCACGTCGAGCAGCGCACACTGGAAGGTGTACGGCTATGCGAGCGCGCTGGAAAAAACGCACCGCGTCGTATTGATCGATTTGCGCGGCCACGGCAAGAGCGCCAAGCCGCATGCGCGCGAAGCGTATGTGCTGGAACATCGCCTGGCCGATATCGATGCGGTGCTGCGCGAGTGCGGCATCACGAGCGCGCATTTCTGCGGCTTTTCCATGGGCGGCTGGCTCGCAATGGCGATGGCGGCGCGCTCGCCCGGCATGGTGGAGTCGCTGATCATCGGCGGCGCCCATCCCTATGAGGAAAACTTCACGCCCTTCGCCGGCCTCGACGGCAGCGATCCCGATGCCTTCATCGCTGCACTGGAACGTTTCCTTGGCGAAGACATCACACCCGACGTGCGGCGCATGATGCTGCTGAACGACTTGCATGCGCTCTGCGCGGCAGCCACCGACCGCGCAAGTCTCGCGCCTGTGCTGGAAGGATTGAAGATTCCGGCCATGATGTTCGTCGGCGACCGCGACCAGCGGCTGGCGGCAGTGCAGCGCGCCGCGCAGGAAATGCATGCGCGGCTGGCAATCGCGCCCGGCGTGGCGCATGCGGGCACGCTGAGCGCAGCGTCGGTGCTGGTGCCGGCAATCAAGTCCTTCCTGCATACAAGGGAAGGCGAACCAACGGAGTAGACGTCCAACGCAGCCACAGGAGGCATCATGCTGATCAAGCGCGCAGTCGACCGGGAATGGATTCCCACCGAGTATCCGGGCATAGAACGCTGCCTGTTCCGGCACAACGACAGTGGCGGACGCACGTCGGTGGTGCGGCTGGCGCAGGGCGCGCATTTCCCGCGCCACACACATGAAGGCACCGAGGAAGTGCTGGTGCTTTCCGGCATGGTGAGCCTGGGCGGCGTGGAAATGTCGCAGGGCGATTACCTCTTCACCAAGCCGGGCGAAACCCATGACGTGATGGCGCTGACCGATGCGGTGATCTTCGTGTCGTCGCAAAAGGCAACGCCGGTGGTGGACAAGCGATGAGGAATTTTCGCTGAGTGCCGCTTGTACAGTGGCCCGCTAGCGGCGCCGCTTCTTCCAGTTGTAATCCGGACTCGGGTCCGCTGCGCCGGGATGGCCGACGGAATCCGGATTCTCCGACGACATCGCCACGAAACCCAGCCGCGCGCCGCCGCGCTGGCGGCTACGCAGTTCTTCCATGAACTTCAACGCTGTGCCCATCTCGGCGGATGCGAAGGACCTGCCGTGCGCGACGGCATCGCCAGCGTCATCGAATTCCGTCCAGTACACCATGTACATCGCTGCCTCCATGCTCTGACGAGACGATTGTAGCGAATGCGCTGTGCATGGACGGCTTGTTGTGGGGTCTTTGTTGTGGTGTCTATTTCTTCTCGATCTTCTCGCGCAGACGGATCAATCCTTCCTGCGCCAGCGTTGCCACCAGCACACCTTCCCGGTTGTACACATGCGCAAAGCAGAGCCCGCGGCCGCCGGATGCATTGGGGCTGTCCATCGCAAACAGCAGCCATTCATCCATGCGGAAGGGGCGGTGGAACCAGATCGTATGGTCGAGGCTGGCGATCTGCAGGCGCGGGTCGCCCATGCGCACGCCGTGCGGTTGCAGCGAGGTCCACAGCAGGCCGTAGTCGGAGACGTAAGCGAACAGGGTTTCATGCACGCCCACATCGTCCGGCAGGGCAATCGGCGAGCGCGTCCAGACCTGCTTGGTCGTGCCGCCGCTATGGCCATCGTAGAGGTCGCCGGCATGGTCGGCGCGGAAGTCCACCGGTACCGGCTGGAAGGGACGGCGGCCCTGGATCGCGCCTTCCTTCCAGCGCTGGATGGAGGATTCGAGTTCCTCCGGCTGCTTGTGTTCCGGCGCGGCTTTCTGGTGCGACAGGCCCGCTTCCGGCGTCTGGAAGGAAATCGAGGTGACGAAGATGCGGCGGCCTTCCTGGTAAGCAACCACGCGGCGCGTGCTGAAGGTGCCGCCGTCGCGCACGCGTTCGACTTCGTATTCGATCGGCAGCCGATGGTTGCCCGGCAGGATGAAGAGCGAGTGCAGCGAATGCGGCCGGCGGCCTTCCACCGTGGCATTCGCAGCGTAGAGCGACTGCCCCAGCACCTGTCCGCCGAACACGTTGGGGCTACCCATGAAATGGCTCTGGCCACGGAAGCGGTCTTCTCCTATCCGCTCCAGCGTGAGCAGGCGCAGGATTTCGTCGGTGTTGTAAAGCGTGGTGTCGAGCATGTGTGGTCCTTCAATGTCGTGATGCATTCGTATAACGGTCGCGCAGCTCGCGCTTGAGCACCTTGCCGATCGCGCTGCGCGGCAATTCCGGCACGAGTTCGACGGCGGCGAGGCGCTGTGTCTTGCCGAGACGTTCGTTGGCCCAGGCGAGCAATTCTTCCGCGCCGGTTCCTTCCTGTTTGGTCACCACGAAAGCGACCGGAGTTTCGCCCCAGCGTTCCGACGCCACGCCGACCACCGCGCATTCGCGTACTGCCGGATGCTGGTGCAGCACTGCTTCGAGGTCGCTCGGGTACACGTTGAAACCGCCGGAAATGATCATGTCTTTCTTGCGGTCCATCAGCACGAGGAACCCGTCCTCGTCGAAGCGGCCGACGTCGCCGGTGCGGATGAAACGCTTGCCCGCAGGATCGTACCATTCGGCTTCGGCAGTCTTGGCCGGTTGCTTGTGGTAACCCTTCATCATCGCCGGCGAATGGCCGACGACTTCGCCGAGTTCGCCCGGCGGTACTTCCACGCCGTTGTCGTCGATGAGGCGGATGTCATGGCCTGGCGCGGGCTGGCCGACGGTGTGCAGCTTGTGCGGGAATTCATGCGCGGCCAGCACGCAAGTGCCGCCGCCTTCGGTCATGCCGTAGTACTCGATCAGCCCGCCCGACCAGCGTTGGACGATATCGGCTTTCAAAGCGGCGGAAAAGGGCGCGCTGGTGCAGAACTTCATGCGGAAGGCGGACAGGTCGTATCGACCGAAATCCTCGCGCGCCATGATGCGCTGGTACTGTACCGGCACCAGCATGGTGTGCGTGACGCGATGGCGTTGGGCAAGTTCGAGATAGCGCGCGGCGTCGAACTTGCCCATCAGCACCGTCGTGCCGCCGAGCGCCACTGTCGGAAAGAAAGCGACCAGTGTGGTGTTGGAATACAGCGGCGTGGAAATGAGCGTGACGGCGTCGCCGTCGTAGCCGTTCACGCGGGCGCGCTGCACATGGGTCCAGCGCATCGAATGCGGCTGCACGATGCCCTTGGGCGTGCCGGTGGTGCCGGAGGAATAGATGATGTTGAAGGGCCAGTCGGGCTGGATCTCGACGCGTGCGGGTGGCGCGCCTGCTTCGGCCAGCCAGGCATCGAATGCAGCATCGTCGTCCAGCGCAATGGTGCGGGCGCGGATGGATGCGCGCACCGGAGCGATGGCGTCGGCCACCGGGGCATCGAGGAAGAACAGCTTTGCATCGGCATCCGCCGTCATGGTCGCGAGGCTTTCCGGTGAGGACGACGGCGCGAGCGGCGCCACCGCCACGCCGGCACGCAGTGCACCGAGGAAGATTGCCGCGTAGCGTATCGACGTCGCGGCGCACACGGCAATCGCATCGCCCGGGCCGATGCCATCCCGCTGCAAGGCGGCGGCGATGCGGTCCATCAGTACGTCGAGCTGGGCAAAACCGAGCGTCTCGCCGTCCTGCACCAGCGCGGGATGCGTTGGGCGTTCGGCCGCGTGAAGGGCGATCAGCGCCGGAATGGTGTGGAAAGGGTCGGCGAGGACCTGGTCGATATCGGGCATGTCGGCAGCCTTGGAAAACCGTGATCTGGTGGTCGGGTAATCGGAACGCGCCCTGGCAATCATGGCGCATTCCCAATACTAGCTCAGAATCATGGTTTTTCGCACGACCGTGCTTAATTATTCACGACTGGGCTGTTTCAAGGCTGTGGCGGCGGCAAGGAGTCGGCGCGGCAAGGAGCATTGACCCACTCAAGTCCGCCTGCTGCGCTCCGTCAGCGGCTGCCGGAACGCGCTCATGCGTTCTTCGGCATCGATCAGTTCCTGCGCCAGTTCGTTGAGCTTGCGGCGCTGCGAGCGCGCGCGCTCGCGCAGTACTTCGAATGCCGTATGGCGATCGACCTGGAACTTCGCCATCAGCAAGCCGACCGCGATGCTGGTTTCGCGGCCCGCCGCGAGGGCATTGGTCAAGTTCGCTTCGGCCCGCCGCAGCCGCTTGATTTCATCGGCCCGCGCCAGCGCCGCTTCGATTGCCGGCATGACCTGCGCCACCTGGAAGGGCTTGAGCAGGTAACCGACCGCGCCGCATTCGCTGGCGCGCTTCACCGTGTCGGAGTTGCCGTGGCCGGAGAGGATCATGAAGGGCACGCTGGTTTCCGCTTGCAGGCGTGCCGCGACGTCGATGCCGGACATGCCGGGCATCATGATGTCGAGCAGGGCGAGGTCGGGCTCATCGCGAAAAGCTGCTTCCAATGCTTCTTCGCCGGACGCAGCGCGGATGGCGGTGTAGCCGCTTTGCTCGAGCAGGCGGGTCAGCAGGTCGAGCGTGAGTTGATCATCGTCGACCAGCAGGATGCGGCGCCGTGCAGGAGCCTGGCTTGTTGGAGGTGTTGTTGCCGACATGGAGCATTCCGAAAATGAGAACTGCGCGGTCTTCACCTGCGTCGTGCATGCGAAGGCCGCGCACCGAATCCATTATGCCGTATGAACGCGGTTGCGTCCGTCGCGTTTGGCTTGATAGAGCGCATCGTCCGCCATGCGCAAGAGCGTCTCGGCATCGGTCTGTCCGTTGCACTCGGCGATGCCGGCGGAAAAGCTGGCGTGGAATTCATTTGCTTCGGCGTAATGCCTGACCTTGGCGAAGGATTCGCGGATTTTCTCGAGTGCGGCACGCGCGCCGGCCGCCGGCGTCCCCGGCATGATCACGGCGAATTCCTCGCCGCCGTAACGGCCGATGATGTCGCCGCGGCGCAGGCGCTGCTGCAGCAGGCGCGACAGTGCGCGGATCACCTGGTCGCCCACCGGATGGCCGTGGCTGTCATTGATCTGCTTGAAGAAGTCGATGTCGATCATCGCCAGCGACAACTCGCTGCCGCTGCGCCGTGCACGCGCGATCTCGCGCGCCAGCGCTTCCTTTGCGGCCGAGTGGTTCAGGAGGCCAGTCAGGCTGTCGCGCATGATGAGGCCGCGCAGTTCGCGATAGCGCTGCGCGCGGCTGGCCACCATCGCCGCCAGGTGGGCGGGTTTGATCGGCTTGGCAAGGAAATGGTCGCCGCCCGACTCGAGCGCATGCAGCTGCTTGTCGAAATCCGATTCACTGGAGAGGAAGACGATCGGCAGGTCGAACCAGAGATTGTCCTGGCGGATCAGGCGCGAAAGTTCGAAGCCGTCGCAGTCGGGCATGTAGAGATCCATCAGGATCAGTTCGGGGCGGAATTCGCCGAGCATCTGCAGCACGTCGGGTGCATGGCTCAGCACGCGCACTTCCATGCCCGAACGGCGCAGCACGAGCGCATAGTATTCCGCGACGCGGGCATCGTCGTCGATGATGAGCACGCGGTGCGGCTGCACTTCCTCCTTCACGACGAGCGAGTCGAGCCGGTCCATCAGCGCGACCACGTCGAGCGGCTTGGAGAAGTAGCCGTCGGCGCCGGCGCGCACCGTCGCCAGCCGTGCCTCGAAGTTGCTGCGAGTGGAAATGAAGATGACGTGGAAATCGTGTTCGGCTGCCTTGCGCAGGCGCGCCACTTCAGCCGCACCGGCCATGATGCCGGCCGGGAAGCCGAGGTCCATGATGACTGCGGCGGGACGCCGCTCGCGGATCGCCTGTTCGAGGTGCGGGAGCGCGGGAATGGTCTTGACCTCGTAGCCGAAGCTGTCGAGCTGGACCTCGATGTCCCGCGCCATGTCGGCGTCGTCGTGAACAAGGTAGATCAGGTGCGGCACGGCAGCGTCGGCAGCAGCCGGCGTACGCGGCAATTCGGTACGGTCGCCGGTTGCGGTGGACGTCGCCGCCCATGCCAGCATGTGCTGGATGCCGTCCAGCAGTGCCGGCACTTCTTCCGCCGGCGCGCCCTGCTCCGCGAATTGATTGAGGCCGATTTCGAGTTCGGTGCAGCGCAGGCCAAGCGCCATGAAGCCGAAGCTGCCGGCCGAACCCGACAGCGCATGCAGGTGCCGCTGCAACGATTGCCAGGCAGCGGCATCGCCCGCATCGGCACGCCAGCGGTCGACGTCGGATTGCATTGCCGCGAAGCGCTCCGGCAGGCGCGCTGCGTATTCTTCCTCGATTGCCTTGAGCGTGGCGGCGAGGTCGTCGTCTTCCTGGCTATCCAAGTTCGCTCTCCCATAACCGGCGCACCTGTTTTGCAAGCTCCATCGGGTCGAAGGGTTTGGCGATCACGCCGAGCGCGCCCTGCGCGCGGTACTGCGCGACTTCCGAAGGCTGCACCTTGGCGGTCATGAATACCGCCGGCGTGGCCGTGGTATGGGGCAGCTTGCGCAGGCGGACCAGCGTGGACATGCCGTCCATGCCGGGCATCATCACGTCGAGCAGGATGAGATCGGGCGCGAAGCCGGACGTCACCAGCTCGAGCGCTTCCTGCCCGGAGCCGCAGATGCGCACGGCCAGGCCGCCGACTGTTTCGAGGGCGATGCGCGCAATGGTCTGGATATCGGGATCGTCCTCGATGTACAGAATGTTGTTGAGCGGCCTGCGATTCATTTCTCTTGTCCCACATTAACCGCCGCTCCCGCGTCGCCGATCAGGCGGTTCAGGATGGACAGCAATTGTTCGTTCGAGGTGCGCGACTTGACCAGCGCGGCGTGAACACTCTCTATGGTAGGGCGATTTGCCTCTTCCACCGAAAATACCACTATCGGCGTTGTGGCATTTCGCGGCGGCAGCGAGTGGAACAATTCGGAACCGTGACCGTCGGGCAATTGCAGGTCGAGCAGGATCAGCGCGAACTGTTCGAGCGCCAGCAGTTGCCGCGCCTCTTCCAGCGTGGGCGCGTGCCGCAACGAGAACGCCGGCTCCAGCATCGCCACCATCACCTTCGCCAGGTCGGCGTCGTCCTCGACGTGCAACACCCTCGGCACGCCTTCGTCGCGCCGCAACACCGCGCCTTGCAATGCCGCCAGCAGGCGCGACTGGTCGATCGGTTTCGGTATCCAGTCGAGAATGCCGATCGCGCCGCCGATGAACTTGCGACGCTCCTGGTCGGCGTCGGCAGAGACCACCACCACCGGCAGGCAGCGGGTATGGTCGCGGCTGCGCATCCAGCGCAACAGCGAAATGCCGTCTTCGCCGGGCAGCGCCAGGTCGAGCGTCATCGCCGTGTATTCGTGCTCATCGAGCAGGCGGCGTGCCTGCTGCGCGTCGAGGGCGACGTCGCATTCCATTCCCGTCTGCTGCAGCATCATGGCGAGCAGGCGGGCGATGTCGCGATCGTCCTCGACCACCAGCACACGGGTGACGACAGTACGCTGCGGCGTCGCGACGACCAGCGGCAGCTCGACATGGAATTCGGTGCCGTCGCCGGGCCGGCTATCGAAATCGATGTGGCCGTGATGCCGTTCGACGATGGCGCGCGATATCGACAGGCCGAGGCCGGTGCCGCCTTTCTGGCGCGTGCTGGACGCATCGGCCTGCGCGAACTTCTGGAAGATGCGGTCGCGGAATTCGTCGGCGATGCCGTGCCCCTTGTCCGCCACCGTGAGCCGCACGCAGCCGGGCCGGCGCGACAGCATCACCTTCACCGTACCGCCGGCCGGAGAAAATTTCGCAGCGTTCGACAGCAGGTTGACGATGACTTGCACGATGCGGTCGCCATCGACCGTCACCTCGGCGTCCTCGGCGTCTGGCGCAAGTGCGAGCTTCACCTGGAACTGTGCGGCGAAGTCGCTGGTGGCGGCGATTGCCTGCTCCACCAACGGCAGCATGCGCTGGCCAACCATGTCGAAGCGCATGTTGCCCGACTCGATTTTTTCGATATCGAGAATGTCGTTGATCAGGCGCACCAGACGCTCGGAATTGTTGTTCGCGATGTCGAGCAGCGCCTTCGCCCGCTCGGGCAATTCGCCCGCCACACCGCCCGCGAGCAATCCGAGCGAGCCGCGAATCGACGTCAATGGCGTGCGCAGTTCATGCGAGACAGTGGAGATGAATTCGTTCTTCATGCGCTCGGCGTTCTTGCGCAGCGTGATGTCGGTGCCGACGCCGCAGGTGCCGTAGGGTTTACCGTCCTCATTGCACAGCGCGGAGCGCACGACGAGGTAGGTATGCCCGGTGTCCGGCCGATGGATTTCATCTTCGTGGCGCATGTCGGGCGGTGACGACAGCACCGTGCGATCCCGGCCGCGATTGTAGGCAGCCAGCTCCGGCCCGAACACTTCCTCGATGGTCTTGCCGATCACTTCGCCCGGCTTGTAGCCGAATACCTGTTCGTAGTGGGAATTGACGTAGACGAAGCGCCCTTCGAGGTCGCGCACATAGGCGAACGACGAGGTGCTGCGCATGACTGCCCGCAGCAGCACGTCGCTCTCGCGCAGCTTGCGCTCGGCCTTGCGCCGCTCGGTGATGTCGCGAATGATGCCGGCGAAACCGCGCTGGCCTTGCAGCCACATTTCATTGACCGTCAGCTCCATCGGGAACAGCTCGCCGGACTTGCGGCGGCCGGTCACTTCGCGGTCGAGGCCGATGATGCGCGTCCTGCCGGTGTCGCGGAATTTCTGCAGGTAACCGTCGTGCGCTTCATGGTAGATCGACGGCATCAGCACCTTGATGTTCTGCCCCATTACTTCTTCCGGCGCATAGCCGAAGATGCGTTGCGCCGCATGGTTGAACGAATCGATCTTGCCGTACTGGTCGAGGGTGATGATGGCGTCGGCGACGTTGTCCACCACGGTGTGCAGGCGAGATTCGCTGCGCAGCGCAGTTTCCATCGATTGCTGCACCATGTGGCTGTTCATTTCGGATTCGGCCCAGCCTGCAAGGTCGCGCAGGGTTTCCGCATCGGCAGCGGTGAAACGGCGCGGCATGCGATCGATGAGGTCGAGCGTGCCGACGCGATTGCCGCCGGGACCGCGCAGCGACCAGCCGGCGTAGAAACGGATGCCCCGTTCGTCCGCGACAAGCGGATCGTCGGCAAAGCGCGCATCGGCAGAGGCATCTTCCACGACAAGAGGAGCTTCCTGGCGAAGCGCGCGTGCGGAAAAAACGAGCGGGCGCTGCAGGTCGCCGTAGTTCCATCCCTGGCTGGACTTGAACCATTGCCGGTTGCGGTCCAGCAATGAAATGAGGACGACCGGCACGCCGAACAGGCGCTGCGCGGTGCGGGTGATGCGATCGAAGCGCTCTTCGGGCGCCGTATCGAGCAACTGCAGGCCACGCAACGCGGCCAGGCGCTCTATTTCCTGAACTGACAGGGACGATTCAGGCATGTTGTTTTTCCGTGGACAGGCGCCGTGTTCAAGGACGCCACGACAAATTCTACTCGACCGAAGGCCGGCGTATGAGGTCAGCGCGTTTCTGCCGTCGTCGATCGAGCCACCATGCCAGCACCGGCAACGCGAAGAATCCGCCGGGCGAGACGAACAGCACCATGTAAGGACCGAGCGAAGCGAGGTTGCGCAACTGCCGGCGGATTTCGCGGCGGTCGCTTTCGCTCCAGCGGTAGCCGTTACGCTGCTTCATCAGCAGTTGCATCAGTCCGCGCACCTGCGACATCTCGCCCACCAGGCGCGTGCGCTCCCGATGCTGCAGCTCCCATATGTCATGGATGGAGCGGCGCGCCAGATGAACCGGTGTTCCCAGCAAGGAGCGGAAGCGGCGTGTCACGTTAGTCGGTCGGGCTGTATGGTTGACGTGCAAGTCTGGAAAGATTTTACGCGAAGGGCAGTGCCGCCCGCATCCTTTATTGTGTGTTTGCACAACCGGATTGCCTTTGCGCCACAGTCATCAGCGCCCCGTCATGGTGCATGACGTTGGCGCAGCGCACCATGATGCATGGTTTTGTTATTTCGATTGCAACAATCCATCTCCTTCTGCCGTGGCATCGTATTTGCTAATTGGAAAGGCCAACATTCCCTTCCTGCATCAACGAAGATGTCAGCCGTCGTCACCTCTCTTCATTCCCCGGCCCCGCTGCAGCACGGTGTGCTGGGTCGCCTGCTCGCCAATTTCGACGGGCTGGTCTACCGCTGCCTGGCCGACCGCAACTGGACCATGCAATACGCCAGCGATGGCTGCCTGAAACTGACTGGTTACAAGCCCGAAGAACTCATCGCCAACGCCGGCGTCAACTTCGAGGATCTCACGCACCCGGACGACCGCTGTCGCGTGCGGCAGGCAATACACGCCGCGCTGCGCATCAACGAGCGCTACAGCCTCGAGTACCGCATCGTGCGGCGCGACGGCGCGGTGCGCTGGGTGTGGGAACGCGGCATCGGCGTGCGCGATGTGCACAATGCCGGCGGCGCGCATGTCGCGCTCGAGGGTTACATCGTCGACATCACGCAGCGCAAGCAGGCCGAACAGGCGCTGCATGAAGCCGAGCGCCGCTGGCGCAGCATTTTCGAAAACGCGGTGGAAGGCATCTTCCAGTCCACGCCGGACAAGGGCTACCTCGCCGTCAATCCGGCGCTGGCGCGCATCTACGGCTACGACTCGCCACAGCAGATGACGGAGACGCTGCGCGACATCGATCGCCAGCTCTACGTCGATCCGCAGCGCCGCGCGGAATTCCTGCACCGCATGGCCGAGCACGACTCCGTCATCAACTTCGAGTCTCAGGTCTACCAGCGCAACGGCGGCATCATCTGGATCTCGGAGAATGCGCGCGTGGTACGCGGCGCCGGCAACGACATCCTCTTTTTCGAGGGCACGGTGGTCGACATCACCGAGCGCAAGTTCCACGAAGCGCAGATACGGCATCAGGCGACGCACGATGCGCTGACCGGCCTGCCCAACCGCAACCTGCTGCAGGACCGGCTGCAGCAGGCGATGCTCGGCGCGCAGCGCAAAGGCGAGATCGCGGCGGTGGCCTTCATCGACCTCGACCAGTTCAAGTTCATCAACGACAGTCTCGGCCACGAAGTGGGCGACGACTTGCTGAAGGCGGTCGGCGCGCGCCTGCGCTCCTGCATGCGCGCCGCCGACACCGTGGCGCGGCTGGGCGGCGACGAATTCGTCATCGTGCTGTGCGGCTACCAGGGCTGCGAAGCCATCAGCGACACCATGCGCAGGGTGGTTGCCGCGGTATCCGAGCCGTGGGAAGTCAACGGCTTGGCATTGCATGTGACTTGCAGCGTGGGCATCGCGGTGTATCCGAACGACGCGCAGGATGCGCAAACGCTGTTGCGCCATGCCGATTCCGCGATGTACAAGGCGAAGGAACTCGGGCGCAACAACTTCCAGTACTACTCGTCCGACATGAACCTGAACGCGACGGAGCGCCTGGATATGTTGAACAGCCTGCGCCGCGCAGTGGCGAACGACGAGCTGCTGCTGCACTTCCAGCCCAAGGTCAGGCTGCGCGGCGGCACTGTGGTCGGTGCCGAGGCGCTGCTGCGCTGGCAGCATCCGTTGCGCGGCATGATTCCGCCGTCCGAATTCATCCCGTTGGCCGAGGAGAGCGGCCTGATCATCGAGATCGGCGCGTGGGTCTTGCGTACCGCCTGCGCGCAAAGCCTTGCTTGGCAGCAGTCCGGCTATCCGGCACTGCCGATTTCGGTCAACCTTTCGCCGCGCCAGCTCGCGCGCGACGATATCGTCGACCTGGTGTCCGCCACGCTGCGCGCCACCGGCCTTGCGCCCGCCTGTCTCGAACTCGAAATCACCGAAAGCACGGTGATGCGCGATGTCGACCAGTCGCTCGCCACGCTGTTGCGGCTGAAGGAACTCGGCGTGAAGATTTCCATCGACGATTTCGGCACCGGCTACTCCAGCCTCAACTACCTCAAGCGCTTTCCGGTCGACACCCTGAAAATCGACCGTTCCTTCGTCAGCGACATTACCACCGACGCCGACAACGCCGCCATCGTGAAGGCCGTCATTTCCCTCGCGCACATTCTTAACCTTTCTGTCGTGGCGGAAGGCGTCGAGAGCGAAGACCAAAGCTGCTTCCTGCTGGAAAACGGCTGCGACGAAGTGCAGGGATATCACTTCGGCCGTCCCATGCCGCCGCATGAATTCGGCGGATTGCTGCATCGCACAGCAAGCGGTGCAAAGTAACGATGGACATCGGCTGTCCGGCTTCGTACACTTGCTCGTTTGATTGATTGGCAGTTGTTCGCAATGCAGGTCCTGGAGCGGTTTGCCAGTGCATGCAAGGGAGCCGGAACCGGTTCCCTTGGTGTGCCGGCAAGCCGCTCTGCTTCATCGGAGGCGGAGATCAAGCATGAACAAGTTCCAGTGGCCGGCCCTGTTCGGATTGCAAGAGCGCGACGACGCGCTTGCCTCCTATCGTGATCGCGTGATGTACGGACTCGCGATCGCCTCGGTGCTGGTGCTGCTGCCGTTCACCGTCAACAACCTGTTGCATGAGCGTTTCCTGCTCGTCGGCGGCATGGCCTTCGCGATGGCGGTGCTGGCCGCCAACGCCGCAGCGCTGCATGTAGGGCGCCCGCCGCCGATTCCCTTCTGGATGATCCTGCTGCCGTCGATCGGCGGCATGTACCTCGCCCTGCAGATGCAGGGCATGATCGGCGCACTCTGGTCTTATCCACTGGTGCTGCTGTTCCACTTCGCCGTATCGCGCCGCCAGGCGAACGTGCTGAGCCTGGTGCAGCTGGCGACGATCACCTCGCTCGTCGGTCACTTCATCGGCATTGATGCCGCGATCCGCTTCTTCGTCACGCTCACGCTCACGATGTTCTTCATCAACGTCACGCGCAACATCGTCGACGACCTGCATCAGCGCCTGATCGAACAGACCATCCTCGATCCGCTGACCGGCGCCTACAACCGGCGCCACATGGAATCCTGCCTCGACTACGCGATCGAGCGCAGCCGGCGCAACAGCACGCCGGTGTCGGTGCTGATGATCGACATCGATTATTTCAAGAACATCAACGACGAATACGGGCACGCCACCGGCGATGCGGTATTGCGCGACGTGGTCGATATCATCGGCAACCGTGCGCGCCGGCTGGACCTGCTGTTTCGCATCGGCGGCGAGGAATTCCTGTTGCTGCTGCCGGACACGCGCGAGGAAGATGCCTGCAAGCTCGGCGACGACCTGCGGCTGGCCATCGCTGATGCCTTCCGCCTGCGCGAACTGCCGGTGACGGTGAGCATCGGCGTCTCGGAATGGCATCGGGACGATGACCAGGACAGCTGGCTGAAGCATGCCGACGATGCACTCTATCTCGCCAAGGAAATGGGGCGCGACCGCGTAGTGCACCGCACCGGCCTGTACCTGCTCAAGTCCGGCCGGCACGATTGAGCTAGCCGGACAGTTTCTTCATCACCGCGTACAGGTCCGATTTTCCCTCGAAGCCGATACCCGGCAATTCCGGCATCGTGATGTAGCCGTTCTTCACCTTCACCCCATCGGGGAAGCCGCCGAAGGGCTGGAACAGGTCCGGGTAGGACTCGTTGCCGCCCAGGCCCAACCCCGCTGCGATGTTGAGCGACATCTGGTGGCCGCCATGCGGAATGCAGCGGCTGGCGGACCAGCCGTGTGCGTGCAGCATGTCGAGCGTGCGCAAGTATTCGACGAGGCCGTAGCTGAGCGCGCAGTCGAATTGCAGCCAGTCGCGGTCGGGGCGCATGCCGCCGTAACGGATCAGGTTGCGCGCGTCCTGCATCGAGAACAGGTTTTCGCCGGTGGCCATCGGCTTGTCATAGTAGTTGCGCAGCATCGCCTGCAGTTCGTAGTCGAGCGGATCGCCTGCTTCCTCGTACCAGAACAGGTCGTATTGCGAGAGCGCCTTGGCGTAGGCAATCGCGGTGTCCATGTCGAAGCGGCCGTTGGCGTCGACCGCCAGCTTCTGGCCGTCCTGCAGCACCGAAAGGATGGCGTCGATGCGGCGCAAGTCTTCGTCGAGCGAGGCGCCGCCGATTTTCTTTTTCACGACGGTGTAGCCGCGGTCGATGTAACTGCGCATCTCGTCCTTCAGCTTGTCGAGGTTCTGGTCCGGATAGTAATAGCCACCCGCTGCGTAGACGAAGACTTCAGGATTCGCGCGTCCGCCGTTGTAGCGGTCGGCCAGCAGGCGGAACAGTGGCTTGCCTTCGATCTTGGCGACCGCATCCCACACCGCCATGTCGATGGTACCGATTGCCACCGAACGCTCGCCGTGGCCGCCGGGCTTTTCGTTGGTGAACATGCAGTTCCAGATCTTGTGCGGATCGAGGTTGCAGCCATCGTCGTTGACGAGCGAAACGGGATCGGCCTGCAGGATGCGCGGGATGAAGCGCTCGCGCATCAGGTTGCCCTGGCCGTAGCGGCCGTTGGAATTGAAGCCGTAACCGACCACCGGCTTGCCGTCGCGCACGACATCGGTGATGACCGCGACCAGGCTCAGCGTCATCTTGGAAAAGTCGATATAGGCATTGCGGATGGACGAGCTGATCGGCAGCGTCTGTTCCCGGATTTCAACGATTTTCATGCGGATCTCCTGTTCAATTTACGGACACAGCATAGCCTCCGGTGCCAAGCCTATAATTCACTTCAAGTGAAACCATCATTAACCTGAAGTGAAATACGACACGCAATCCGAACTGGCGTTCTTTGCCCTGCTTGCGCGCAAGGGCAGCCTGTCTGCCGC